>DATLUO010000019.1 GCA_035533075.1 Pirellulales bacterium
TTACCATGCAAAGTCCGAATCGGTATTATCGATCACCAGCCGCCGAACATTCGGCCGCAAGACGAAGCATTGCCGTGAGTCTTGGTCGCACGGCTTCCGCGAGAACCTTGAACTCGGGGCTACCTATCGCTCTCGAAGCGGCGTCCAAGATTATGGCCAAGTCGGAAGGTGACAGGAAGAGTTCCCAATCGTGATGGGCGCAGGTATTGAAGTCCTCGACGTTATTCGCATTCATTCGAAGAGATATTGAATTAGCGTCCCATTCAGCGCGGCTAATGGTTACATCAGTCTTGAACGTTCCCCAATCGGTACTAGAACCACGTCGTTCAATAATCATCGTTTTTTCCTTCATAGCAGCTAGTAATGTGATTGCCGCGGCATGCAATCTGCTTTGGCTGATCGTATCGTGTTACTCCAATGCCGCAAGCATCTTACAATCTTTCCTGTGTCCCCTCCACGAACACCAGTTTTTTCGACATTCCCGAGGCCGAATCCGATTATGACAACTCGTCCGTAGGATTGTATTCTCGTACCCGCCCGAACTTCGCATAAAGCGGCGGCAGCAGGAAAAGGTTGAGCGACGTCGACGTGATCAGCCCGCCGAGGATGACGATGGCCATCGGGTACTCGATCTCGTGCCCCGGCCGGTTGCCCGCCACCACCAATGGCACCAGCGCCAACCCGGTGGCCAGCGCCGTCATCAAGATCGGCGTGAGCCGCTCTTCCGCCCCCCGCAGCACGAGCGGCAGGCCGAACGGTTCCCCCTCCTCGGTCTCCAAGTGCCGGTAATGGCTGACGAGCATGATACCGTTGCGCGCGGCGATCCCCAGCACGGTGACGAAGCCGACCAGCGAGCCGAGCGAGAGCACGCCGCCGGCCAGCTCGACGGCCGCCACGCCGCCCACCAGCGCAAAAGGGATCGTCAACAACACCAGGAGCGTCAGTCGCAGCGACTGGAAATCGACGTGCAGCAGCAGCACGATCCCCACCAGCGAAATCGCGGCCAGGGCATAGAGCCGGCGTCGCGATTCCTCGAGCGCCGCGTACTCGCCCAGGAACTCGGGGTGGTAACCGTGGTCGAATTCGAGCGTGCGGACCTTCCGCTCGATTTCCTGAGCCACCGAGCCCAGGTCGCGTCCTTTGACGTTGCAAGTCACGTCGATGCGCCGCGAGGCGTGCTCGCGCTTGATCTCGTTGGGTGCCGGCACGACTTGCACGTCGGCCACGTCGCCCAGCGGCACGTAACCGCCCAAGGGCGTTTCGATCGGCAGCCGCAAGAGCGCGTTGACGTCGGTCCGCAGTTCCGGCACCCCCCAGACGACGACGTCGAACGATTTCTGGTCGCGGTAGACCTCGCCCGCCTTCGCCCCGCGCACCAGCGTGGTCGTCGCGCGGCGGACCTGGCCGGGCGAAAGCCCAAAGCGCGCCGCCGCCTCGGGATAGAGCCGCACCTGCACCTGCGGCACGAGCACTTGGGACTCGACCTGGAGGTCCTGCGCCCCTTCGACCTCGGCGATCTCGCTGCGGACCTCCTCGGCCTTCTTGCGGAGCACGTCCATGTCGTAGCCGTAGATTCGCACCACGATCGCGGCCGAGGCCCCGGTGAGCACCTCCTTGATCCGCTCCTTGAGGTACGTCAGCACGTCACGCTTCAGCCCGGGGTAGCCCTCGATCGCCTCCGAAACCTTGGCCATCGTTTCCGGCACGTCGACGCCTTCATCGACGCTGATCCAAAGCTCCGTGAAGTTCGGCCCCACCACCTCGTCGGCCACCTCGGCCCGGCCGATGTGCGAGCCGAAGTTGCGCACACCCTCGATCCCGCGCAGCTCCCGGCTGACGCGGATCGTGATCCGACGCATGGCCTCCAACGACGTGCCCGGCTTCTCGACGAAGTGCATCAGGAAATCGGTTTCTTGAAAGTTGGGCAAGAACTCCTTTCCCAACCCAAGAAAGGCCCAACCGGTCAGGCCGAACATCACGGCGATGCACGCGATCGCCCAGACGGGCCTGGCGACCAGGGAGGGCAGGACCGCCCGGTAGACGCGCTTCAGCAGCCGCGCCAGCGGCGCGTCACGGTGCCGCTGGGGTGCGTGCCGCTCGGGCGCGCCGGGCAACAGCACCAGCGACAACGCCGGCGTGACCGTCAACGCCACCAAAAGCGATGCGCTGATGGCCAGGATGTACGACACTGCCAGCGGCCGGAAGAACGAGCCCGCCAGGCCGTCGAGAAACAGGACCGGCACGAACACCAGGATCACGATCAGGCTGGCGAAGACGACGGCGCTGCGGACTTCGAGCGACGCGGCCAGCACCACGTTGAAGGCCGGGGCCGGCTGCGCCGCCACGCGGTTCAGCCGCAATCGCCGTAGGATGTTCTCGACGTCGATGATCGCGTCGTCCACGACCTCGCCCAGCGCGATCACCAGTCCGGCCAGGACCATCGTATTCATCGTCTCGCCGGCGTAGTGCAGCGTGAGCGCGGCGGCCACCAGCGAAAGCGGGATGGCCGTGATACTGATCAATGCGGTCCGCCAGTCGAACAGGAACGCGGCCAGGATCACGATCACCAGGCCGCAGCCGACGAGCATGGCGCGCGAGAGGTTGTGAAGCGAACGCTCGATGAACGTGGCGGGGCGAAAAATCGTGGGGTCGACGTCGACGTCCTTGAGCCCCGGCTTGAGATCGTCGAGCGCCTTTTCGACTTGCCGCGTGACCTCCAACGTGTTGCCCCAGGGCTGTTTCTCGACGATCAAGAGCAAGCCGGGTCCGTCGTTGATCACGGCGTCGCCGATCGGGGCCGGAAAGTTCTCGACGATGTCGGCCACGTCGCGCAGCCGTAGCGGCGCGCCCTGCCGGAAATCGACCACCACGCCCCCCAGCTCGTCGGTGCTGGTGATGCTCGACAAGTGGCGGATTGCCAGCCGCTGGTTGGGGCTGTCGAGAAAACCGCCGTTATCGGGGAGCGTGGCGCTGGCGGCCGCCTTGTGGACGGCGTCGAGCGAAACCTCGTGCCTCCGCAAGCGGTCGGGATCGACCAGGACCTGAAACTGCCGGTCGCGTTGCCCCCAGATCGCCACGTTGGCCACGCCGCGCACGGCCATCAGGTGCGGCCGGATCGTCCAACGGGCCAGCTCGCTGAGCTCCATCTGCGACAGTTTGCCCGAGCTGACGCCGATTTTCATCACCCGGCTGGTCGACGACAAGGGCGAGAGCATCACCGGCGGCCTGGCGACGGCGGGCAGCCGTCCGGCCTCGGTCGCCAGCCGCTCCTGCACGAGCTGGCGCGCGCGGA
>DATLUO010000020.1 GCA_035533075.1 Pirellulales bacterium
CCACCTGGCCCGGTCCCCAAACTTCCTTGAGCAAGAAGCGGTGCGTCAACACCTTGCCGGCGTGTTGGACCATGACGGTGAGCAGCTTGTATTCCAAGGGAGTGAGGTGAATCTCTCGCTGGCCGACAAACACCCGCCGCGCGGCCAGATCGACGGTCAACTCGCCGACCACGAACTTGGGGTCGGTCTTGCCTTCGCCCGCTCTGGCCGTGTGCCGGAAGGCGACCCGCACGCGAGCCAGCAACTCGCCCACGCCAAACGGTTTGGTCAAATAGTCGTCGGCGCCCGCGTCGAGGGCCGCCACTTTGTCGCGTTCCTGCCCGCGCGCCGACAGCACGATCACCGGCGCCGACAGCCACTCGCGCAGGCTCCGCAGCACGTCGAGTCCATCCATGTCGGGCAATCCCAAATCGAGGATCACCAGGTCCGGCGGCTGTGAAGCGGCCATCGTCAGGCCCTGCTTGCCGGTCTCGGCCTCTTCGATTCGATACTCCTCACCCGTCAAGGACACGCGCAGGAACTTGCGAATCGGGCTTTCGTCTTCGATGACTAGAATGAGAGGGGATGGCATATTGCAATTTTGGATTGCGGATTCTGGATTTTGGATTGTTGATTGTAGCAATCCAAAATCCAAAATCGAAAATCCAAAATCCTGTTACGCTTTGTTTGCCGACAAAGCTTCTCCCGCTCCCACGGGCAAGCTGAAACAAAACCGCGCGCCGCCGCCGGCGCGGTTCTCGGCCCATATCCGCCCGCCATGCGCCGTGATGATCGCCTTACAGATGGCCAACCCCAGCCCGGCGCCGCGCCGGCCGTCGACCGCCGCCGCCTGGCCGCGATAAAACTTCTCGAAGATCAGGTCGCGCTCGTCGTCGGGAATGCCCGGCCCGCGGTCGGCCACCTCCACGATGAGTTGCCCCTCTTGCGGCCACGCGCTGATGTCGATCGGCGAACCGGCCGGCGTGTACTTTTGCACGTTCTCCAACAGGTTGGTGAGCACCTGCTCGATGAGCATCTCGTCGAGCGGCGTCAGCGGCAAATTGTCGGGCAAGTGCGTCTTGATCTGCCGGCCGGTCAGCGGCTTGGCCAGCCGGCGCAGGGCCGAACCGATGATCTCCTCGATGATGTGCGGCTGTTTGTTCAGCACCACGCTGCCCGACTCGATGCGCGTCATGTCGAGCAGGTTGTCGACCAGCCGGGTGAGACGGTTCGAGTCGTCGAAGATGGTCTGAATCAGCTCGCGGCGGGTCTCCGGCGCGAGCGTGCCGTCCGATTCAAGCAGGCTGCTGCTGGCGCCGGTGATCACCGCCAGCGGCGTGCGCAGGTCGTGCGAGACCGAAGCCAACAGCGAGCTGCGCAGCCGCTCGGCTTCGGCCTGCAACAGCACCGCCTGCACCTGGGCGGCAAGCTGCTCGCGCTCCAGCGCCAAGGCGATCTGGCTGGCGAACGTCTCCAGCAATTGCCGCTGATCGAAGATCAACAGTTGGTCGGGGTCGGCGGGCCGGATCGCCAGCACGCCCACCGATCCTTGCGATCCGACCAGCGGCAAATAGAGCGCGTGAGCGCTGGGCAGCGTGTTCGTGCCCATCCCGGCCTGCTGCTGATGGGCAAAAACCCATTGGGCCACCGCTACCTCATTCTCGCGCAGTGCGAAGTCGGCGTGCGAGCCGACCGCCAGTTTCAGGCGTTTTTCTTCGTCGGGCAAAAACAGCGCCACGTCGCCGGCAAAGATGGCCGTAAGCTGCTGCAGCGCCACGCCCGCCAACTGGTGCGTTCCCACCTGTCCAGTGAGACGCTGGCTCATGTGGAACAGTGCCTCGGTGCGCCGGGCCCGCTCGCGCGAAAGCTGGGCCTGCTCGCGCACGCGCGACGTGAGCGTACTGATCAACACCGCGATGCCGAACATCACCACGAAGGTGAGCAGGTACTGCGTGTCGCTGACGGCGAACGTCAAATACGGCAATACAAAAAAGAAGTCGAACAGCAGCACGCTGGCGATCGAGGCCAGAATGCCCGGCCCGCGGCCGTAACGCGCGGCCGAATAAACGACGCCGAGCAACAAGACCATCACTAGGTTGGCTTCGGCCAGCTTCAGCCGAAAGATGGCCGCATCGACGAGACCGCAGACCGCCACGACCGCCAAGGCCCGCGCGTATTGATGCCAGGCGATGACGTGTTGTTCGGGCGGGGGCGGCTTGCCTTCCGGCACTTCGACGCCGTGAATGACGTGGATGTCGATTTCGCGGCTGTTGCGCAACAGGTCGTCGATCAGGTTGCCGCGGAACAACCGGCGCCAACTCGGGTGTCCCGATTTGCCGACGACGATCCGTGTCACGTTGCGCTGTCGGGCGTAGCTCAGCAGCTCGTCGGCCGGATTGGAGCCGGCCAGCGTGACGATCTCGGCCCCAAGCTGCTCGGCCAGGCGCAGGTTCTGCGCCAGCCGCTGGCGGGCCTTGACGTCGAGCACTTCAGGGTCCGACGGCTCGACGTAAGCGGCGATCCAGTCTGCCCGCAGCGAGGTGGCCATCCGCTTGGCCGTGCGCACCACCCGCGGCGAGAGCGGGCTGGGGCTGACGCAGACCAGCAAGCGTTCGGCCGTGGGCCAGACCTGCGGCGACGCGCCGCCCAGCCGCGCCCGTTGCACGTCGGCGTTCACGCGGTCGGCCATCTGCCGCAGCGCCAGCTCGCGCAAGGCGACCAGGTTCGACTTGCGAAAGAAGCTTTGCAGCGCCCGCTCGGCCTGCGCCGGCACATAAACCTGCCCGTGGCGAAAGCGGTCGAGCAGGTCTTCCGGCGGCAGATCGACCAGCTCGATCTCGTCGGCTTTCTCCAGCACGGCGTCGGGCACGGTCTCCTGCACCACCACGCCGGTGATCTGGGCGATCACGTCGTTGAGGCTTTCCAGGTGCTGCACGTTCATGGTGGTATAAACGTCGATGCCCGCCGCCAGCAGCTCTTCGACGTCTTGCCAGCGTTTGGCGTGCCGGCTGCCGGGCGCGTTGGTGTGGGCCAGCTCGTCGACGACCAGCAGTTCGGGACGCCGCTCGCGGGCACCGTCGAGGTCGAACTCCTTGAGCTTGACGCCGCGATAGTCGATCTCGCGCAGCGGAATGATGTCCATGCCCAAGAGCAGGGCGGCGGTGTCGGAGCGGCCGTGCGTCTCGACCACGCCGATCCACACGTCGCGTCCGCTGGAGACGTCGCGGCGGGCCGTTTCGAGCATGGTGTAGGTCTTTCCCACGCCTGCCGAAAAGCCGAAGAAGATTTTCAACTTGCCTCGGCCGGCGCGCGCTTCTTCCGCCTGCACTTGGGCCAGCACGGCGTCGGGGTTGGGGCGATTGTCGGTCACGGACGGGATGAGGGATGAGGGATGAGAGATGAGGGATGAGGGATGAGAGATGAGGTGGCGCGTCAAATCTTTACGTGACCGTCGCCCGCGTCGATGTAGTTTGGATCATTGCTCCCCAAAACTACGCATAGGCTTCCACTCGAAGCAAATAACCATCTCCTGCATCCTCACA
>DATLUO010000021.1 GCA_035533075.1 Pirellulales bacterium
GACCTGCATCGGCGCAGAGCCGGACCGCGCGGCGGGCGGGAATCCACCGCAGCGGATTGGGCTTTGGCAAGGCCATGCTGCTGTGGGCAACGGCGAGTTCGAGGACGCCGAGGCCTGGATCACGGTCCATCGCCCGGCCAAGAGCAACGGGGCGGCGATCGTGATCTGTCCCGGCGGCGGCTATGGCGGACTGGTCACCGGCGCCGAAGGGCACGGCATCGCCGACTGGCTCAATCGGCACGGTGTCACGGGCGTGGTGCTCGAATATCGTCTGCCGGCCGGCCGGTCGTATGTGCCGCTGCTCGACGCCCAGCGGGCCCTGCGCACCGTTCGCGCCAATGCGAAGGACTGGTCCGTCGATCCGGCGCGCATCGGCATCATGGGTTTTTCGGCGGGCGGCCATCTCGCGTCCACGGCGGGAACGCACTTCGACGACGGCGACCCGGCGGCCGCCGACGCCATCGACCGCGTCAGTTGCCGGCCCGATTTTATGATCCTCATCTATCCTGTGATCGTGATGGGCGAGAAGACGCACCAGGGTTCCAAGAACAACCTGTTGGGCAAAGATCCGTCGCCGAAGCTCGTCGAGTTGTTCTCCAACGAGAAACAGGTTACGGCGCGCACTCCGCCGACGTTCTTGGCGCATGCTCTGGACGACAAACCGGTGCCGCCCGAAAACAGCAAAGCGTTCTACGAGGCGCTCCAGGCGCACCAGGTCCCGGCGCGGTATCTCGAACTGCCGTCTGGCGGCCACGGCCTGAACGGTTACACGGGGCCCATGTGGGACAGGTGGCAAGAGCAATCGCTGGCCTGGCTGGCCGAAATGAAGTTCATTCCCGCGGACGACGCGTCGCGAAAATAAGGCCCGCGACGCTAATCCGGTAACTTCTTGCCCACCACGGTCGCGTACTCGACGACCGTGAGTGCTCCGACAATCCCGTAGGGCTCGAAAAACGAATGCTCGCTCCGCCGTTGCCGACGCTCCCGCGGCAGCGTGCAAGCCGCGGCGTGCCGTGCTGCTCCGGGGAATCGCCTGGCCGACGCGGGCTTTCGTAAATCGAGGGCTGGGGAAACAGTTCGTCGTGGTGCCGCCGCAGGTCGGCGGTGAAGCCCGACTCGTCGAAGCTCAAAACTTCTTGCCGGCGCAATGGGCGCGGACGGTGGCCAGGTCGGCCGGGGCGTAAAACCCCGCCCGCGATTGCTCTTGGCCGAGCAGCACCACGTCGCCGCGGCCCTGCTTCAGCGCCAGGTTGAGGATGGTCGTCAAAGCCAGCGGGCCGTAAAGACGGTCTTCGGTGATGAAATCGCGAAAGGCGCAGAACGCTTCCAGCACGCGGGCCTTGGTCAAATAGGCGGGCACGTGCGTCTCGAAGTTGTACGCCGGCAGCTCGAACCGCGCCGGCAGATCGGCGGTGTTGGTCGCCCTCCGGGTAGCTTAGCAGCAAGACGGGAAAAGCGGACACTCTGCTCGCCTTCGAAGCCGAAGGTCGCTAAACTAATCTGATCCAGGTCGAGCAGAATAGCAGTCCTTGACCCGGACGCGGCGCCAGATGGCGGAGCGAAGGCCGCGGAGCCGGAGGGAGAACCGGTAGGCCGAGAAGCGAGGTTTGATGCGAAGCGGAACCGGAAAAACCCGGAAAAGGAACCCGGAAAAGGGGATAAGAGATAAGTCCCAGATTAGACCCATTAAATAATGGGACTTATCCCCTTTTCCGGGTCCAGCGTTTACCTGTTCGCTACCGATCCCGAAAAGCTGCGGGGAGACTTGGCACGCGACCCTGCGCTGGTGGCCGAGATTGCTGCCCGCGCCAGTCGCCACGGCGTGGACGTCGACGAGATTCAGGATCTCTGTGGCCGCGTGAGCGAAGTTCGATCGCTTTCCTGGCCGGCAGGCGCCGACATGCTCTCCGTCAACGCGTTTATGTGGATGACGCCGGCGCGCGGGCGGACGCCAAGACAGAGCTTGGCTCTACCGCGATGCACATCGCCGCGGGCGGCGGCAATGTGGAGGGCCTGGAAGTGCTTCATCGGCTCGGTCTGCCGATCG
This sequence comes from Pirellulales bacterium, assembly GCA_035533075.1. Classification (NCBI taxonomy): domain Bacteria; kingdom Pseudomonadati; phylum Planctomycetota; class Planctomycetia; order Pirellulales; species Pirellulales bacterium. Next base: position 2,048 of record DATLUO010000021.1, read on the forward strand.
ACGCCAGAGACAACGGTGGTTCGACGCCGTTATTGGACGCCATCGAGTGCCACCAAGCGGAAGCCGCCGAATGGTTGCTTAAGCGCGGCGCGGACGTCAATGCCCGCGATAAGGACGGATGGACAAGCCTGCACAACGCGTATGCGACGAGCCTCGATTACGAGGAAGACGGCATTCCTTCCCCTTTAATCGCGGTCCTCGAAAAGTACGGCGCCGACCCGACGCTCAAAGACGACGAAGGGCGCACGCCAAGAGATTTTCCCATTCGCTAGCGTCTGCTCCCCTCGCAGGCAGAAAGAGCCCCGACGGACCGTGCAAATCCTCTCGCCGAAACAATCGTCCTTTCAAGCTGGGTCACGGCCCAGGGCGCCAGGGCACAGAATCCTGGCCCAAGGTCTTTGACGATTTGATTCACGCGGCAAACCCGCTCCAGCCGAAGCCGTCTCCGGCGAAGCGAGAGCTAACGGCGGTTTCGAGGCACGCGCGTGGAAGCCGCCGGCACCGCGCGCCGCCAGCCTTTCCACCAAGACGGTGGTTGCGGAGGCGATTTCCGCAAGCGCGCGGCAAATCGTGCAAAGGCGGGCGTTGCTTGCGGTTGGCGTGAGGCGTCCCCAGAGATTGAAGTGTATAATGTCCGGGCATGGCGAACCCAATTCTTGTGAGCACCGGCAGTTCGAAGTTGCGACTGGGCCTGATCGGCTGCGGCGTGGTGGGACGCCGGCATGCGGGACAACTGCGCGGCGACAGCCGTGTGGAACTGGTCGTGTGTTGCGATCCGGCGATTCAGGCTGCGCGCGGCCTGCGCGACGAATTCGCTCCGCAAGCCGCCGTCGAGACCGACGCCTTTCGCGCCCTGGCCGAGCACCGCTTGCAGGCCGTCGTCATCGGATCTCCCACGCAAATGCACTACGAGCATTGCTGCCGCGCCTTCGACCTGGGTCTGGCCGTGCTCTGCGAGAAGCCCCTGGCAGCCCGGCGGGAAGAGATCGTCGATCTCATCGACCGCAGCCGCGGCAAGGGCCATTTTCTGATGGTCGGCTACCAGAGGCGGTATCGCGCGCCTTACGCCACGGCCCGGCGTGAGCTGACCGAGCGGGCCGAGTGGTACGGTCCGCTGAAGCAGGTCCACGTCTATGTGTGCGAGCGTTGGCAGCAGACGATCCGGGGCACGTGGCGTGACGACCCGCAGGTGGGCGCCGGCTATTTCGGCGATGCCGGCAGCCACCAGATTGATATCGTCAACTTCATCACCGGCCGGCGGCCGGTGAAGGTTTTCGCCGCGAGCGAGCAACGTGGCAGCCAGGTGGAAATTACGACCCAGGTGATGGGCCGGCTCGACGGCGGCGCGGGACTGCTCGCCCATTTCGTCGGCGACGCCAACCATTGGCGCGAAGACATCTACTTCCACTGCCGCGACGGCGACCTGCTGCTGCGGAGCGAGAAGCTCTATCGGGCAAAATCGAACCATACCGAACAGATCTTCGATTTGCTGCCAGACAGTTCGCCCGACCGGGCCTTTGCCGATTGGCTGCTCGACGGCAAGCCGATGGTCTCGCCGCCCGAAATCGCGTTGCCCATGCACGATTGGACCGCCGCGGTGTTGAAATCGGCCAAAGAGGGAAGCTGGGTCGAAGTGGAACCGGCCGTTCCCGCTTGACCCGCCGGGCGGAACTGCGGTATAAGTTGCGGCCCCTTCTGGACGGAGCCCTCATGAGCGACACGACGTTGCCTGCCAGCAGTCCGATTTCAGTCCGCGACTTTCTGGTTAAACAACGAGTTACGATTTCGTTGATTGTCTTCTCGGCGCTGATCGCGAAGGACATGATCACCGGCACGCGCCCGCACGACACGGGCAATTTTCACGATCCGGCGGCCATGACCGGGCTGGTCGCCGTGCTCGTCGGCCTGGCAATTCGCTCCTGGGCGGCGGGCGTGATCAATAAGAGCAAAGTGCTGGCCACGACCGGTCCCTACCGGCTGTGCCGCCACCCGCTCTACCTGGGTTCGCTGTTGATGATGTTCGGGTTTTGCGTGCTGGTGGGCAGCCTGCTCGACGTGTGCGTGGTGTTTGGGCCGGTGCTCGGCATCTATCTGCTGACGATGCAACGAGAGGAGCGACGTTTGGCCGTGCGGCACGGTGCAGCCTGGGCCGAATATGTTGCCGTGGCGCCGCAATTCTTTCCCTACCGGCCGGTGATCGACTGGCGGAGCGAGTGGTCGCTGGCCCAGTGGCTGAACAACCGCGAGTACAAGGCGGCGCTCACCGCCACGACCGCCCTGTTGCTGCTGCACCTCTGGCGATTGCTGTAGCTCACGCCGCCAGCGACAACACCCGCTCACCCAGCACGTCCCAGTTGAACCGCCGGCGCAGCTCCGCCTGGTCGATGGCGCATCGGCCGGCGGCGGCCATCTGCCGATAGGCCTCGTCGAGCGTGGCCGCATCGCAGGGATCGAAGTAAAACACGCCGGCGCTTTCCAACTCGGCCAGCGAGCTGTTGTAGCTGGCGAGCACCGGCGATTCGTGCAGCAGCGAATCGAGCACGGGAAAGCCAAAGCCCTCATACAGCGACGGGTAAACCGTACACGTCACCTCGCGATACAGCCGGCATAGCTCCGCATCGGAGACCATGCCCAAGAATTTCACGCGGCTAAAACGCGGATGATCGTGGACCGCCTGCGGACCGTCCCAAAGCCAACCTTCGGGTCCGGCCCACCACAGCTCAAAATCGTCGGGCAGCACGCCGGTGTTCAGAAACCAGTCGAGCAGGAAGTCGCCGTTCTTGCGTGGCTCGCGCGTGCCGACGATCAGCATGACGTTCGGCCGCCGCACGACAGGCCCGGCATGCGCGTGTTCCGCCAGGCATTGGCTTGGGCCGGGATAAGCAACCTCAATATCGCGTTCGTCGACGGCGCTCAGCCAGGCGGCATCGGCCTTGGTGCAGTGCGAAATGGCCAGCACTTTCTCGCACAGAGCGGTGGCCGTGATTTGCCGATGGAAGCCCTCGCGCAAGCCGGCCGTGTGCGACCACGGCACAATCAGCGGCGTGAAATCATAGAAGATGCCGATCTCGCGGCCGAACCGCCGCTCGGCCGGACGGGTCCAGGTGTAGATGCCCGTGTGCCGCTGGGCTTGCGACTCGTCGTAGGTCCGCTTTGGCCGCCGGCAGAGATCGACCACCCAATCGGTCAAGTTTGCGCTCGGCTCGGTCACTTCGCCCAAGCCGATTTCGATTTCCTGGCCGCGCATCAGGTCGCGATTCAGCTCGTGTACGAGTTGGGTCCGAGGATCGAGAAAGGTCGTCAGCCGTAGCGGAGCCAGCCGGTTGAGGGCCTGCACCAGGCGGCAGGAAAAGCGGCCGATACCCGTCAGCTTCGGCACCAGCAGCGGAAACACTTCCAGGTAGATCGGCGCCGTCATCAGGCTGCCTCGCGATAGACGTGGTCGCTGCTGCCGTCGGTCGAAACGCTCGCCAAGGCGTCGCGCAACCGCGGCCAGACGGCGTCGGCGCTGGCCCAATTTTGCATGCGAGCGCGGGCCTGGGCGGCAAGCTGCTGATAGGCTTCGGGCTCGCTCTTGGCAAGCTGATACGCCGCGGCGATTTGATCGCGCAGCGACGACCAGACAATGCGGTGCCAGCTTGTGTGCAGCCGGCCGCTCTCGTCGTCGGGCCACGGGCAAGGCTCGGGATGCGACTCGACGACCAGCCCCACCCAGGCGTCGAAATAGTCGGCCATCGCCGTGTTGGCCGGAGCGATGCCCGGCCGGCCGGCGGCCAGATGGTCCTGCAGCGGCAGGCAGGCGCCTTCGGCCCGCGAGGCATTCAGATAGAAGGCGCTGCCGCGCACTAACTCCAGCATCTGCGCATCGCTGAGATATTCCGTCACCAGCACGATCCGTGCCCGATGCGGCAGGCCGAGCTTGTTGTAAAAGGCGAGCAGTTCGCGGACGGGAGCCGCATAACTGACCGCCAGCTTGAGCACCAGAGTGGCGTCGTCGCGGTCGCCCACGGCCAACAGGAACGCGGTGATCAGATCCTGCCAGTTCTTGCGTTTGTCGTCGGGATTGAGGATCGCTGTGTACACGACGCCCGACAACTCAATTCGGCTGGCCGCGATGGGCAGTTCGGTCTCGCCCTCGCGCCAGGCCCGCTTGCCGGCGTTCTTGGCGGCCACCAGGGCCTTGCTCAGTCGCAGCGGCAAGAGCGGCTTGATTCCGTCGACCCAGGCCCGCCGGGCCAGCGACCGGACAAAGTTTTTCAAGCGAAAGCCGGTCGAGTCGGGACCGGGCCGCGACTCAGGGTCGGCCACACGGACCGGCGGCACTTCGGGCTGCGTGAGCACGTAAGCCGGGCAAGCCAGCGGCACGGACTGCCCGCGTCGCCAGTCGGGCAGTTCAAAGTAGGCGGGCGAAACGGGCACCGGCACCAAGCGCACCGGCGTCTTCACTCCGGCGCGGGCCAACGCGGCGGCCGTGAAATGGCTGGCCGTCAAGATCAGCGAGGCGCGGTTGGCAATTCGCACCCAATTGTTCCGCGGGTTCTCTTTGTAATCGGTGGCCGGAACATCGGGAAACTCCCAAAACGGAAACACGACATTGGGAGCGTTGCGGCTCAGATAGACGTCGCTGAACGGGCGAAAGCTGAGACTGACCGCTTGCTGGCCGCGTTTCGCCAGCCGGCGGATGGCGAAATCGACCTGGCTTTCGGGCCGCACGATCCGCGTCACCTCGCCGTGCAGCTCCAGCAGCGGCAGAAACGCGCGCAGCACAAACTCATAGGAGTATCCGGTCTCGCCCAGGTCGGTGCTGAACGACTTTCCGCGGGCCAGCGAATTGACGATCAGCGCCGTCCGCCGCGGCGCAGCTTGCTCGGTCATGGTCGTGTTTCACGGATTACGAAGCGGCAATCGGCGCGGTAAGTTAGATGAACGCGCTGATGCGGTCAATGGGAATGACCTGTATTCAGGCCGAAGCGCCGGGCGGCGGAGCGAGATGGATTTCCGGAATGCGGTCGGGCACGATCTCGATCTGTGGAAACTCTTCCTGGCTGGCCACCACTTCGGCGAAGCACTCGTCCATCTGGGCCAGAAAACGATCGACGTCGAGGCCCATGTGGTGCGGACGGTAATGCGCCAGATAGCCGTGACTGCCGTAATAGAGCTTCTTGGCCCCGCGAATGTTGCCGTTGCCGAAGTGGTGCAACGCCACCGCCGCCTGGATCAGCCCTTGCAAAAACTTCCGCGACGGGCCGGCCTCGTCTTTCCACATCTCTTCCCAGGCCTCGTGGCTCTCGAAGAAATCGCAGTTGTTGAAATACTCGATGCCGGCCAGGTAACGCGGATCGTACTCAGACATAGGCACTAACGGCGCGACGACAGGGCCAGCACGATCCGCAGAAGGTAGTAGAACAGCAGGGCCACCGAGGCGAACAGCGCCAACGCGGCCGCCACATGCTGGCCGATGCGGTAGTGGTGCAGCACGTTCGAGGTGTCGTAAAGAATGTAACCGCTGGCCAGGACGATCATGGCCGCGCTGAACCAAATGCCTAAGGCGAACTGCGGAAAAATGACGCCGACCACGATGGCGCCCAGCCCCACCAGGCCGCCCAGCCACAACGCGCTGCGCAGGAACGAAAAATCGCGGCCGGTCAAAAAAACGATGGCCGTCAGGCCGGTGAAGATCACCAGCGTCGCCGCTCCGGCGGTGGGAATGATTTGCTCATCGAACCGCTTGGCGATGTACAACAGCGGCAGAAAGAGCACCGCTTCGGCCGCCACGTAAAGGCCCAGGCCCAGGTATTGCGTCGAGGCCGAGACTGCCGAGCGGGCCCATTTCTCGGCGAAGTACGAAACGAACATGAACGCGCCCAGCACCGCCAGCCAACCGTAGCGCGAGGCCGAAAGCAAGGCCATGTATCGTTCCGACAGGCCGGGCACATTCAGCAGCACCGCCTCCAGGCCCGTGAAGGCAAACACCGCACCGGCCAGGTGCAGGTAGGTCTTGCGGATGAAATCGGCCCGTTCATTCTCCGCCGCCTGAGCGGCAATCGTGAAGATCGGTGCGCGATAGGGGTTTTCGGCGTAGCTCATGGTAAGGGCCTTTAGTGAAAAGTGGGTTGGGGGCGCGCCTGTAAGGAACCTTGTCCTTGAACCCTATCCTTTTGCAGGGGGGCAGTCAAGCCTTGACACATCGCCAGCCACTTCTGAAAATCGACTTCTCCCCCTTTGCCGCCGCACCTGACCATCATGCCGACTGGGTCGAAGACCGTTGCCGCTGCGCCAGCCAAACGTCATGCCGCCCGTGTGGCCAGGCTGTTGGCAAAGACCTATCCGGCCGCCAAGTGCGCCTTGGACTTCCGCTCGCCGCTGGAACTGCTCATCGCCACGATTCTCTCGGCCCAATGCACCGACGTGCGGGTGAACATCGTCACCAAGGACCTGTTCCGCAAATACCGCTCGGCGGCCGATTACGCCAACGCCAACCCCGGAGAGTTGGAGAGCGAAATCAAGAGCACGGGCTTCTTCCGCAGCAAAACCAAGAGCATTCAGGCCGCCTGCCGCACGCTGGCCGAGGAGCATGGCGGCGAGGTGCCGAAGGATATCGAGAGCCTGGTCAAGCTGCCCGGCGTGGGACGCAAGACCGCCAACGTCGTGTTGGGCACGGCCTTCGGCATCGCGTCGGGTGTGGTGGTCGATACGCACGTGCTTCGCGTGAGCAAGCGGCTGGGGCTGACCAAGCACAAGGAGCCTGAAAAAATCGAGCGCGACTTGATGGCCGTCTTGCCGCGCAAAGAGTGGGTCGATTTCAGCCATCGAGTCATCCACCACGGTCGGCGGATCTGCACGGCGCGGCGGCCGAAATGCGACGTTTGCACCTTGAACAAAGTCTGTCCTCGTGTGGGAGTGGAGAGCTAAGGATGATTTTGTCGGGCCGCGAGATTCTCCGTCAGCTTGGAGGCGACGTCGTCATCGAGCCGTTCAGCGAAAGCCAGTTGAACCCCAACAGCTACAACCTGACGCTGCACGACGAACTGATGACCTATGAAGAGCTCGTGCTCGACATGCGGAAGGCCAACCGCGTGCGCCGCATCACGATTCCGCCGGAGGGCCTGGTGCTCAATCCGCACCAGCTTTATCTGGGCCGCACGATCGAGCGTACCGAGACGCGCAACCTGGTGCCGATGATCGAGGGCCGCTCGTCGATCGGCCGGTTGGGGTTGTTCGTCCACGTGACGGCGGGCTTCGGCGACGTCGGCTTCTGCGGCTATTGGACGCTGGAAATGTTCGCTGTGCAGCCCGTGCGGATCTATGCGGGCGTTTCCATCTGCCAGATCTTCTATCACCAGATTTGCGGCGAATTCGTCGAGTATTGCAGCGACAAGTATCAGCACAACCGCGACATTCAGCCGAGTCTGTTGTTCAAAGAGCTGTCGCCGGAGGGCGAGCCCGACCCGCAACTGCAGCTTAACTTCGGCATCGAAAGGTCGAGAGGGTAGGCCATGCGACGGCGCACGATGATTACTGGCCTTGCCGATTTTGGATTTTGGATTTTGGATTTTGGATTCAGTTCCAATCCAAAATCCAAAATCCAAAATCCAAAATTGCGCAAGCTCCCGGATTTGACCCTACGTTGGTTTGTCATACCGGCGTTGCTCTTCGCCGTTGGTTGTGCCCCGTCGCCGCAGCAGACGGCCAAGAACAGCATCGAACAGCTTGGCGGCAAAACGCGCAGCGACAAGGGGCAGGTGGTCAAGGCCGATCTGCGCAAGAGCCGCGCCACCGACAACGACCTGGCCGTCTTGCGGCAGTTCCCGGCGCTCGACCGCCTCTCGCTGCCGCCGGGCATCACCGATGCCGGCCTGCGGCAGTTGGAAGGCCTGCCCAACCTGACCAGCCTCGACCTGCAGAACACGCAAGTCTCCGACGAAGGGCTGGCCGTGCTGAAAACGATGCCCAAGCTGGCTCAACTCTACATTCACGGCAGCCGCATCACGGCCCAAGGCGCCGAGTCGTTGCAGGCAACCTTGCCCAAGTTGACCATCGAGAAGTTTCCCGTGGCGCCGCTCGGCCCCGACTTTCATTGATTATGGCATCCACAGCAGACGACGCCGACGAGGCCCCGCCGGCCGACGGCGGATTGTCTCTCGACGATCTGAATGCCGCTTTCGCCGAAATGTTGTCGAGCGGGCAGGATCCGTACTCCGAGCCGGTGCCCGTTGGCGACCGCGACGCGGAGTCGCCGGACGCAGCGCCGCTCGGACTCCTTTCCGGGCCGGACGAAGCCGACGCTCGCTGCGAGATCACGCCGCGGAGCATTTTGGAGGCGATGCTGTTTGTCGGGGGTGGGGAAAACCAGCCGCTTGGCAGCGAGCGGGCAGCCGGGCTTATGCGCGGCGTGCGGTCGGCCGAGATCGACGATCTGGTGCGCGAGTTGAACGAACGCTACGACGCCGACGGCTGCCCCTACCGAATTGAAAGCCAAAGCGATGGTTATCGGCTGGCGTTGCGTCCGGAGTACGGACCGCTCCGCGACAAGGTTCTGAACCGCACTCGTCAGGCGCGGCTCTCGGCGGCGGCGGTGGAGGTGCTCTCGATCGTTGCTTACAACGGCCCGCAAACGGCGGAAGAAGTGGCCCGGCTGCGGGGCCGGCCCAGCGGCGCCATTCTGTCGCAGCTCGTCCGCCGCCAACTTCTACGTGTGGAGCGAGAGCCGGAGGCGCCGCGTGTGGCACGGTATGCGACGACGCCACGGTTCCTGACCCTGCTCGGGCTGGAGAGCCTCGACGATCTGCCCCGCAGCCAAGAGGCGGAGCCGCGCTAGCGCCCTGCTCGGGACGACGTTGGGACCGGCTTGTACCCCACCGCGCTCTTTTCCGGTAAGCTAGCCACTTGACCCGCGGGACCGATCGTCGGGACGGAATCCGACAATGGCTGTGGGGGAAGCCATGACAAACGCCAAGGAGGATGGGCTTCTGAGCCCGTCGCGCCGAAGGGTAACGGCCTGGGAAGGCCATCCTCCCTGCGCGCCGTTCCAGGGGCGATCTTGAGGATAGCGCTGATGGCTGCGAAGAAACGAACGAAGAAGGCCGCCCCGCCGCCGGCCGACCCGCGCGAACCGGCTCCGCCGACGGGCAAGCCTGGTGGGCCAGAAGAACCAGCAACGGCGCGGTCGGACGCGCCGAGCGCGGAAACCCCGGAACCGCGGTTTCCTGTGGTCGGCATCGGCGCGTCGGCCGGCGGGCTCGAAGCGCTCACGCAGCTCTTGCAGGCGATGAGCCCCGACAGCGGCATGGCGTTCGTCTTCGTCTCGCACCTCGATCCGGAACACAAAAGTGCCCTCGGAGAAATCCTATCGCGGGTGACCGCCATGCCCGTCCGCGAGGCTGACGACGGACTGGCCATCGAGCCCAACCACGTCTACGTCATGCCGCCCAACCGGGACATGATCCTCCGCCGAGGAGCGCTTCGCCTGACGCCGCGCGTGGCGACCCACCTGCCGCAAATGCCCGTCGATACCTTCCTGCGATCGCTGGCCCGCGACCGCGCGAACGGCGCAATCGGCGTGGTGCTGTCGGGCACCGGCACGGACGGGACGCTGGGCCTGAAGGAGATCCGCGAAGCCGGTGGGTTCGCCTTCGCCCAGGACGAGACGGCCGCGTTCGGCGGCATGCCGCGCAGCGCCGTGGCGGCCGGCGTCGTCGATGCCGCCTTGCCGCCCGCCAAGATCGCGGCGGAGTTGCTCCGGATCTCCAAGCAGCCGCTGGTGCTCCCTGTTCCGGAAGCTGCCGCGCCAGAGGGCGGGCCAGGCGAAGAGGCTTTCTACCAAATCCTCCGCTTGCTCAGTGCCACCACCGGCGTCGACGTGGTGCATTACAAGCACTCGACCCTCCGCCGCCGCATCGAGCGCCGCATGGTCTTGCGGGGGCTGAAGACGCTGGGCGAGTATCTGGAGTGCCTGCGCGACGACGTGGCCGAACAGAAGCGACTGTTTGAGGAAGTGCTCATTCCGGTGACCAGTTTTTTCCGCGACCCTGAAACGTTCGAGGCCCTCAAGACGAGCGTCTTGCCTCGGCTGATGGCGCGGCGGCCGGCCCAGGCGCCGTTTCGCGTTTGGGTGCCGGGCTGCGCCACTGGCGAGGAGGCCTATTCCATCGCGATCTGTCTGCTGGAGTATCTGGCCGCTACGGAATCGCCGCTGCCGATCAAGATCTTCGCCACCGACGTCAGCGAGCGCGCCATCGAGGCCGCACGGACCGGCGTTTACGGCGAGGGGATCGCAACCGAGGTCTCGGCCGAGCGCCTGCAGCGTTACTTTCTCAAGACCGACCGGGGTTTTGAAGTCAGCAAGGCCGTGCGCGACCTGTGCGTCTTCGCCCGACAGGATGTGACCAAGGATCCGCCGTTTTCGCAGCTCGATCTCGTCACCTGCCGCAACGTGCTGATCTACCTGGGATCCGTCCTGCAAGACCACGTGTTGCCGATCTTGCACTATGCTCTCCATCCGGGAGGCGTTCTCGTGCTGGGCAGCTCGGAAACGGTGGGCCGCTATACCGACCTGTTCGAAGCGATCGACAAGAAACGCAAGTTTTACCAGCGCACTGCGACGCCCAGCCGGCTGACGTTTGAGTACACGCCCAGAACGCCGGCGCGGGCGCCGATGGTCCGCGAGGGCCCGGCGGAGCACGGCCGCGGCTTGCCGGACGTCTACCGCGAGGCCGACCGCGTGGTCCTGGCCGACTACGCCCCGACCGGGGTCCTGCTGGACGAGAACTTTCGCATCCTGCAGTATCGCGGCGACACCGGGAATTTCCTCAAGCCGGCGCCAGGCCCGCCCACCACCGAACTGTTGCTGATGGTCCGCGAGGGTCTGCTCGGCGACCTGCACGAAACGCTCCATCGCGCCTGGCGAGAGAACGCGCCGGCACGCAAGGAAGGCGTGCGCGTGAAGACCAACGACCACTTCACCGACATCGACCTGCACGTGATCCCGATCGCCGACCCGGTCTCGGCCGTGCGCTACTTCGTGGTGCTGTTTGCCGACCGGGCGGAAGCGGCCGTGCCGCGGCCGCGCAAGCCGCCGACCCCCGAGGAGGAGTCGGAGAAAGACCGCGAAATCAGCCGCCTGAACCACGATCTCACCGCGACGAAGGCCTACCTGCAATCGCTGATCGAGCAAAAAGAGGCCTCCAACGAAGAATTGCGCGCCTCGAACGAAGAAGTCGTCAGCGCCAACGAAGAGCTGCAAAGCACCAATGAAGAGCTGACAACCGCCAAGGAAGAGCTGCAGGCCACCAACGAGGAGCTGACGACCGTCAACGACGAGCTGCAAAGCCGCGTCCGCACCACCAACGAGCTGGCCGACGACCTGGTCAACCTGATCGAAACGACCCGCATTCCGATCGTGGTGCTGGGGCCCGACCTGTGCGTCCGCCGTTTCACACCCGCCGCGCGGACGGTGATGAACCTACGGCCCGGCGACGTGGGCCGGCCGTTCTTGGAACTGAAGACGAAAATCAACGTGCCCGACCTGGAACCGCTCGTCCAGGAGGTGATCGACACGCTGGAGATCAAGCAGCGCGAGGTGGCCGACGAGAGTGGCGCCTGGCACAAGCTCTACGTGCGGCCCTATAAGACGCTGGACCACAAGCTCGGCGGCGTGGTGTTGATGCTGATCGACATCGACGTGCTCAAGCGGCGGGAGCAGGAAATCGAGGAGTCGCGCGACTACGCCGTCAGCATCGTCGAGACGGTGCGCGAACCGCTGCTCGTGCTCGACGGCGAGCTGCGCGTGCGGACGTGCAACCGGGCCTTCTACGAGGGCTTCCATGTCTCGCCCGCCGACACCGAGGGCCGGCTGATCTACGAGCTGGGGGGCGGCGAGTGGGACATCCCGCGCTTGCGGACCTTGCTGGAAGAGATTCTGCCGCAGAACCATCACTTGGAGAACTTCGAGGTAGAACACGATTTCCCCGGAATCGGGCGGCGGACCATCTTTCTCAACGCGCACCGCCTCGTGCAGGGCAAAGAGAACCGGGAGCAGCTCATTCTGCTGGCCATCGAGGACGCCACGGCACGCAAACGTGCCGAGCGGCTGCGCAAGGAGACGGAGGACCGCTTGCGGAGCATGGTCGATACCGCGGTGGACGCCATCATCACCATCGACGCGCGGGGAACCATCAACTCCCTCAACGCGGCCACCGAGCGGATGTTCGGCTACCAGGCCGGCGAGATGATCGGGCAAAACGTGAGAATGCTGATGCCGCCCCCCTATCGCGACGAGCACGACGGCTACCTGACGCACTATCAACAGACCGGTGAGAGGCACATCATCGGCATCGGCCGCGAAGTGCATGGCCGCCGCAAGAACGGTTCCGTCTTCCCGGCCGACCTGGCCGTCAGCGAGTTCGAAGACCAGGGGCGGCGCATGTTTACCGGCGTGCTGCGCGACCTGAGCGCCCGCAAGGACCTGGAGCGAGAGGTGCTGGAAGTGGCGACCATGGAGCAACAGCGCATCGGGCAGGAGCTGCACGACACCTCGGCCCAGGAGCTGACCGCGCTGGGACTGCTGGCCGACAGCCTGGTGGGGACCATGAACGAAGGACCGCCGGCCGAGTCCCGCATCGCGACCAAGATCGCCGAAGGACTCAGGCGCGTGCTCGGCCAGGTGCGGACCATTTCCCGCGGCCTGATCCGGGTGGAAGTCGACGCCGAAGGGCTGATGGCGGCCCTCACCGAGCTTGCCGCTCAGACCACGGAACTGCGCGGAGTGACGTGTACGTTCGACTGCAAACAACCGGTGCGCGTGGCGGATAACCATACGGCCACGCAGCTCTACTCCATTGCCCGCGAGGCCGTCACCAACGCGCTGAAGCACGCTCAGGCCCGCAACATCACCATCCACCTGGAAGGAGACGATCAATCGGTCACGCTGCGCGTGCGGGACGACGGCGTCGGGCTGCCGAAACCCCCGCTCGACACCAAGGGAATGGGCCTGAAGATCATGCGTTACCGTGCCGGGCTGATCGACGCTCATTTGTCGGTCGGTCCGGCGGATGGATCCGGCACGGTGGTCGTCTGTACCTGCAACAAGGGCGCTCCTTATGGCCGGAGCTAGAAGCACGGCGACTAAGCCGCCCGCCAAGGTCGTGATTGTCGACGATCATCCGGCCGTCCGCGAGGCGCTGGCCATCCGCATCGCCAGCGAAAGCGACCTGGAGGTGTGCGGCGAGGCGGCCGATTACGCCGAAGCCGTCAAGCTCGTCGCCGCTACCCATCCCGACGTCGCGGTGATCGACCTGGGGCTGAAGTCGGGCAGCGGCATCGACCTGATCGAAAGGCTCAAGACATCGCACGAGAAACTGCTGATGCTTGTCTGGTCGATGTACAGCGAAGAGCTGTACGCCGAGCGCGCCCTGCGGGCCGGGGCACGCGGGTACATCAATAAAGAGCAAGCCACCAGTCAGATCATCGAAGCCATCCGCCAGGTGCTGCAGGGCAGGGTTTTTCTTAGCCCGGCCATGACCGAGAAACTGCTCGAGCGGCAGGTCGGCGCCGCAGGCAAGGACGCAGGCCGCTCGCCGATCGAATCGCTCTCGAACCGCGAGCTCGACGTTTTCCGTTTGATCGGGCAGGGGGTGAAAACTGCGGATATTGCCGGGCGGTTGCACCTCAGCGTCAAAACGGTCGAGACCTATCGCGACCGACTGCGCAAGAAGCTCGGGCTGACGCATGGTACGGAACTTGCGCACCGCGCCACGCAATGGGTGCTGGAAAATCTATGAGCGAAAAGGAGGATGGCCTTCCCAGGCCGTCCCGTCTTGACCACCGCATTCACCATTCAGGGTTGCCGGGAGCGGAATGACAACTCGTGTCAGGGTTTCCCTTACACCATTTGTCGTAGCAGTCCCGACTGTCGCCGGCGTTCGTGCTGTGGCAGACTAGGTTCCTTGCCCCGTTGGCAAGCCTGTTACGCTCCCACGACCTGGATCTGAAAAAGGAGGAACACGAACCATGTCGATGCTCACGCGACCGGTAGGATAAGGAACGCAACGATGTTCACACAGCTTCTCGTCGCCGATTCCGACACGTTCGTGCTCGACCGCTGTCGGCGCTACTTTGGCAATCGCGGCTACCAGGTGGAGCTGGCCGCAGACGGCCTGGAATGTCTCGACGCTCTGCACCGTGTTCCGCCCGACATTCTGGTGCTGGAGCAGGAACTGCTTTGGGGAGGGGGCGAGGGCGTGCTGGCTTGCCTGCGCGAAGACCATTTCCGCTGGCCGGAGAGCGTGATTGTGACCAGCAATGAACCCGCCGGTGCCCCGTCGCGCCCGTTCGAGCCACCGGTCAAGGCGGTGCTGCAAAGGCCCTTCAGCCTGGCGGCACTTTTCGAGACGGTCCGCCGGGCACAGTACGGCGATACGCAACTCGCCGCGCGCTTCCTGCGGCATGCTCAGGAGCTGGCGGCGCTCGAACGACACCGGCGTAAATGGGGTCCGGCCTTCGAGCCGCCGCGGTTTCGCGGCTTCGCGTAACCATCCACAAATCGTTGATAGTTCGGTAGGACCATGCCGGAGGATGGCCTTTCTAGGCCGTCCCGTGCGGACCCAGACGGCCTAGGAAGGCCATCCTCCAGTTGACTGCGTTTCCATTTCACCGCCCGCGATGCCCCGCATTCTGCTACTCGAAGACGACCTCGACACGCAAGCCAACCTGCGCGACATTCTGGAGCTCGACGGCTACCAGGTCGATGCCGCGGGCGCGATGCGCGAGGCCGCCGAGGGCGCGGATTGGAGGACGTATCAGGCCATCATTATGGACCGTCACCTGGTAGACGGTTTTGCCGACGAGCTGCTCCCCAGGGTCCGCACGCTGGCGCCTCAGGCGGCGGTGATCCTGGTAACCGGCTATCCCGATCTCGACAGCACGATTTCGGCGCTGCGTCATGGCGCCGTCGACTACATCCTCAAGCCGGTGAACGTCGATGCCCTGCGGGCCAGCCTGGCGCGCATCGCCGACCTGGCGGCCTCCGAGCAGCGTGCCCGACAGGCCGAGCGATTGGCGGCCGTCGGCCAAATGATCGCTGCCGTGAGCCATGAAGCCCGCAACGCCTTGCAATTGACTTGGGCAAACCTGGAGATGCTGGCCGAAGAGGTAGCCGGGCAAGATGAGCCGATGAGACTCGTCCATCGCATCTTTGAGATTCAAGACGGACTCACAACGCTGCTCGACGATCTTCGTTCTTCGGTGGCCCCGCTGGTCATCAAACCGCAACGGGCCGACCTCGCCGCAACGGTCCGCAAAGCACACGACGAAGTGCGGGCGGTGGCGAAACAGAAGAGCATCCGATTGCGCGAGGAGTTTGCCGACGATCAAGGGCCGCGCTGCGATTTCGACGCCTTTCGCATCGGCCAGGTATTTCGCAACCTGTTCGAGAACTCGCTGGCCGCTTGCCCGACGCCGGCGGTGGTGAGCGTGCGATATGAGAGCGGCGAGATCGACGGCCGCTCGGCGGTGCGCGTCACCGTGCGCGACAACGGCCCCGGACTGAATGACGAGCAAAAGCTGAGAATCTTCGAGCCGTTTTACACCACCAAACACAAAGGGACCGGGCTAGGCATGGCCATCGCCAAGCGGATTATGGAGGCGCACCAGGGCGACATTTCGCTCGGCAACGGCGACGCGGGAGGAGCGGAGTTCGTTCTCACCCTGCCGAGGTCTTCGCATTGAACCGGGATTGCCTGCCACACAGCCCTACGGCGATGGGCTCGCCGGCAGCACGATCGCGGGCCGCGTGCTGCCGCGTATCACGTGCTCGGCGGTCGTGCCGAACAGATACGGGTCGATCTTGCCGCGCAGGCCAAACTTGCCCATCACGATCGCGTCGGCCTTGAGTTCTTCGGCTTTCTTGATGATTTCGAGGAAGGGCGTTCCCTCGACGACGATCGTCATGACTTCGATGCCCGAACCGGCCGGCGCTTGATAATCGGCCAGCGCTCGTTCGGCACGGGCACGCATCACGTCCAGCACTTCTTCGCGTGCGGCCAGCTCGTGGGCCACGGCGAAGTCGACGTGACGCCGATCCATGACGTGCAAGAGCATGACGACGGGCTCCTTGCCCGACACGAGGTCGATCGCGTAATCGAATGCGCTCCGCGAGGCGGGCGAGAAATCGACCGGTATCAATAAGGGCCGGAAGGAATCGAGGACCAAATGGAAACCATCAACAAGACCTTGTTTGACTCTTTGATGCGATACGGCGGCTGGCCCTGCGTATCGTTTTACCTGCCCGTGCATGCGGGCGGATTCGAAGGGCAAGCCGGTCGCGTTCGCCTGAAGAATCTCGTGATTGAGGCCGAAGAGCGATTGACGGCCCGTGGCATTCGTCCGGTCGAGGCGCGCGATTTCGTGGCGTCGGCCCGTGAACTGGTCGATCGCGACGATTTCTGGAAAAACCAAACCAAGGGCCTGGCGGTATTTGTTTCTCCGGAGGCGACGCAGTCGTTTTGGCTGCCGACGACCGTGCCTGAGCTGGCGGTGGTCAACTCGCGGTTCCATATTGCGCCGCTGCTCCCGTTGGTCGAACAGGAATGCGACTTTTACATTCTCACCGTCAGTGAAAACCATGTGCGGTTGTTGAAGGCCGATCGCTGGCAGGCTGGTGAAGCGGCGGTACCGAAGCTGCCAGGCAGTGCCGCGGAAGCATTGCACTACGATCACCCCACGGACACGCGGCAGTTTCACACCGCCGTGTTGGGCCGCCACATGAGCAAGCTCAGCGCCTATCACGGCAGCGCGGATTTGTTTGAGCAGGAAAAGAACGAACTGCTGGAATACTTCCGGGCAATCGACCATGCGCTTCACCCCTTGTTGCGCGGAGGGCGCGTCCCGCTGGTGTTCATCGGCGTCGATTATCTCTTTCCGATCTTCCGGGCGGCCAATTCCTATCCCCATTTGGCCGAAGCCCACATTCCTTGACAACCAGTGATTCCTCGGATTGGGTGGTTTTAGCCATGATCTTTCTCCTTTGCTTTTCTCGCGATAGACGCGGTGAAACGTTTTTCAACTTGGATCGTACTCCCGATCCCAGCCTTGGCTATAACGAAGATGCGTCGTGACGTCGTGACGGTCGCAAAGGGTATGCCGTCCCCACGTTCGTGCCCCTGGCCCGCGAAGCCATTGCCGTAGAGCCGCAAAGAAATGAAAGCGTTCTGCGAGCCAGGAGCAGCCGCCGAAGGTTTGTCACGCCGTCTCACGGGGCGCCGATCCAACCAACTGTTCCAGAGAGCACACATCGCGTGCGAGCTCGCACGTTCTCGCGAGCATCGACGCCGGGGCAGGCTGCATTCCTCGTTTGCAGTGGCGTATCATGCCGCCGAGACACGCGCGCGTAGACGGTACACGGCTTGCTACGATGCCGAGCCACTGAGAAATGGCGCGCTACTGTATCCGAGTGCATGAACGAGGTGCAGGGCCATATCCTATTGGTCGTTACGGCCATCGAACCTGAGAGAAGGGGACTACGAATGAGCCAGGCAGAAACGGTTCCGGAAGCCCGTTTACGCAATCCTGCCGATATTCCATTGCAGACGATTGGCGTGGCCACCGATTTCAGCGAAACCGCCGGGTTGGCCTTGAGCTACGGTGCGGCAGTTGTCGGGCAATTTGGCGGGTCGCTGCACGTTTTGCACGTGTTGCACGAGGCGGGTCTCAGCGCGCTCCACCCCGACGACGCTGCCTGCTTCGAGTCGGCCCGCGGCTATTTCAACCAGCCGGAAGAAAACGGCCCTCAGGCAGAGCGTAGCCTCCAAGACTCGGTGCGGAACTTTCTCGAGCGTGTCGAGAGAGGAACCAACGAACGTTTGCAGACGTTGACATCGTCAGCGTTGCTGGCAAACCTGAAGATCGTGACGGCCATCCGCTACGGCAGTCCGGTCGACGAAATCTGCGACTACGTCCGGCAAAATGCCATCGACTTGCTTGTGCTCGGAACGCACGGCCACAGGGGGATCAATCATTTTTTGATCGGCAGCGTGGCGGAACGTGTGGTCCGCGCGAGTCCCTGTCCGGTGTTGACGGTACGACTGCCCAGGTCCTAACCCACTGACGTTTTTCTATTCTGGAGGTAAACAGCGATGCAAAGAATTGCCACATTTGGACTGATATTGGACATGGCAGGCGATGTAGCCGCGTTTGTGAGCGATCCGAGCGGGACGGCCTTCACCGCGTCTCTTGCTGCGCGCGTGGTGCCGGTACTGGCCGCGATTTTCCACCACTTCAGACACGCGATTACCGATGCCGCCGACGAAGAGATGGCGGCGTTCCGCGTCGAAACCATTCGTCGCTAGCGCTAATAGCCAATGATGAAAGTTGTGCTCACTTGGCCCGTCAAGCGTGCGAATGAGCGCAGCTCGACGGACCTGGACTGCCGGTTTGTCGGCATTTGCGGCAGCGTTTCGCGGCGGAACGCATCTTGCACCGGCAGGCCAAGAACGTTTGCTTGGCCGATTTGGCCGGGAGGTCGAAGCACGGACGAGGATTTCCGCCGGTTGGAGCGTTTTCAACCGGGGCTTCGTCGTGAACCTAGTGAAGGATGAGGTGATTTATGTTGCGATCGCTGGTACCAGTGCGCGAAAGGCGGCTCGCCCGACCGTTTGAGCGAATCGTCGATGAAATGGAAGACCTGATCGAACGATTTTGGGAAGGAGGCGACGGCGGCCCGTCGAGGCTGGAAACCTACTATCCCAAGGCGAATCTGGCCGAGACCGACGGCAACTTCGAGCTCAGCGTCGATCTGCCCGGCATGAAGCCCGAAGAGATCAAGGTCGAAATGCGAAACGGCAACCTGGTGGTCTCGGGCGAGCGGAAAGAGGAGAAGGAAGAAAAGGGGAAGACGTATCACCGCGTCGAACGCAGCTACGGCTCGTTCTGCCGCACGATTCCGCTGCCGGCCAACTGAGATGTCAAGCTTTGGCGCGCGAGCTTATCTAAAACTCACAATGCGCTCACGCGAGCCGGCTTTTTCTTTTTCGACCCAAGCTGCGAGCTGTGCTCAGAGGGACACACCGCGCGCCCGATCGCTCATTTACCATTCTTTGCGCCCAGCGAATCTGCGGATTGTGCGGAGATTTCCGGGCGGCATGAGCATTGCTTCACCGTGGGCAATGTCTTTCTGCCACGGTGGCGGAGGCGGTGCTTTCAGCATGGAGAAGGTGTTGTGATGAATCGTTCGTTTCTGGTTGCGGCGGCTTTGTTTTTGGCAGTTGTGGGGATGTCCTTGATGTCCGGCGGGAATGTGGCGCAGGCCGGCCATCGCGGCTGCTACGGCTCGGGTTGCTACGGCTGCGATGGAGGTTGTTCGGGTTGTTACGGCGGCTGTTACGGCTGCCACGGGCGTCGGCGGCACGGCTGCTACGGCTGCAATGGATGTCAAGGGGGCAATGGGTGCTACGGCTGCCAAGGGTGCAGCGGCATGAATGGCGGTCAGGCCCAGCCGGCAGCGCCTCCGGCACCGGCGCCGGATACAAGTACCAGTGCTCCCAAGGCGAACAAGGCGGCGAGCAAGAACAATGCTTCGCCGCGCCGCTCGGCGACGCGCGGCTGATGAAACGGAGCCGCTCGGCCACGGGCCACCGCGGCGGAAACCCGCGGTGGCCCGAGCCACGCTGAATCCAAAAGAAGAAAGAAGGGAACGAACCAATGTCCGTCGGTCGAATTTGCAGCCGTGAAGTCCAGCTTGCCGAAACCAAAGACTCGGCCGCCGTTGCCGCGAAGCGAATGCGAGACTCTAACGTCGGCACACTTGTCGTGCTTGATGATCACAAGAAACCAATCGGGATCGTCACCGATCGCGACCTGGTGGCGAGGGTCATGGCCGCGGGCAAAGATCCTCACGGGTGTACGGTTGGCGATATAATGACCCGCTCGCCCAAATCGGTGCGCGACGACGCGCCTATCGAAGATGCCTTAGTCCAGATGTGCGGACTCGGCCTGCGCCGCATGATCGTGGTCGACAAGGAGCATCGATTGGTCGGCATCATCAGCCTCGACGACATTTTGTCGCTGCTCGGCGAAGAGCTCAGCCGCATCGGCCGTTTGCTCGACCATCAAATCGCCGCCGCACGCCGCGACCGATAGCCCCACACGAGGGCCGTGATTCGCAGACCATTCTTGATAGCCATTTCACCTACAACGAGGGAACAGGCCATGAGCCACACGAATGCCGCGTTTGATGCGACGGTGCAGGCGACCAATGCCTGGGTTGCCGACCTGGCGGCCCGCCTTGGTTGGAGCGATCACCACCATGCTTACATGGCCCTGCGGGCGGTCTTGCACGCCTTGCGCGACCGGTTGAGCGTCGAGCACGTGGCCGACCTGTCGGCCCAGTTGCCGATGCTCGTGCGAGGGTTCTATTACGAAGGCTGGCATCCGGCCGGCAAACCGCTCAAAGATCGCAAAGAGGATGACTTCCTCGAACATGTCGCCGACAACCTGCGAGGCGCCCCGGACGCCGACCCGCGCCAAGTCACCCGCGCCGTGTTCGCGCTTCTTAGGCAGCACGTCAGTCACGGTGAAATCGAATCGCTGAGGGCGACGCTGCCGCACGAGCTTAAGCTGCTCTGGAAGTGAGCTTTCCAGCGTTTGACCTGTTCCAAATATGCGGTCGGCTGTTCGACGCGAACGTCAAGTCGGCCCGCATAAACCTCGCCCGATTGGCCGTCGGCTGAGATCCAATCTCCTTCGGCGAACGACCGATCACCGATTTCGCAATGCTGCAAGCCGTCCGGCACGATCAGCTCGCGGCATCCGACCACGCAGGCCTTGTTGAGTTGCCGAGCGACGACGGCGGCGTGCGACGTGCGTCCTCCCCGAGCGGTAACAATGCCGGCGGAGGATGCCAGTCCGGCGATGTCGGCCGTCGTGATATCGCCGCGCACCAGGACGGGCGCCTGGCCCTTGGCGGCGAAGGTGGCTGCTGCCTCGGGCGTCAGCGCGATGGGGCCAATGGCCACTCCTGATCCAGCCGGCGTCCCGCGACACAGCGGCCTTAACCCGTCAGGGGGCGCCAAACGAACCGACTTCAGCTCGTCGAGGTCGTACCCGCTCAATCTGTCGAGCGCGGTCGTTTCGTCGATCCGTCCTTCAGCGACGAGGTTGCAGGCGATACGCAGGGCGGCCAGCGGAGTTCTTTTGGCGGTGCGCGTTTGAAGCACGTACAACCGCCCCTCTTGGATGGTGAATTCGAAATCTTGCACGTCGCCGAAAAGGTGCTCCAGTCGTCCCGCGGTTCGAACGAGTTCGCGATAGACCTCGGGCAGAATCCGCTCCAGGGCCGCGCTGCCCCGTGTGCCACGTCGCCCGCCGACGATATCCTCGCCTTGTGAGCCCGGCAGAAAATCGAAGTAGAGACCGGTTTCGCCGGTGGCCGGGTCGCGCGTGAAGGCCACGCCCGACCCGGAGTTTCCACCCAGGTTGCCGTAAACCATGGTTTGGATTGTGACGGCAGTCCCTGGCAGGTGCTCCAGCCTTCGCAGACGGCGGA
Organism: Pirellulales bacterium; assembly: GCA_035533075.1. Classification (NCBI taxonomy): domain Bacteria; kingdom Pseudomonadati; phylum Planctomycetota; class Planctomycetia; order Pirellulales; species Pirellulales bacterium. The sequence continues at coordinate 23,583 of DATLUO010000021.1, forward strand.
ACTCAACGGCGCGGGCGCTTTGCCAAGACCGGAACACGGCTTCGACCGCCGCGACCAATTGCTCGCGCGGATTCTGCGGAAAAGCGTGGCCGACTTGCGACGAAAACCATGCCAGCGATTCTTCAGCGATTTCTCGCAGGGCCGCGGCATCGAGCTCCGCCGGCGACGCAACGCGATCGCTCGCCAGCCGGGCATCGACCCGCCGTTCAAACGGCTCCGCAGCCAGCCCGTGGACTGCCTCGCCGTAACTTTGCACCAGGCGTCGGTAGCTGTCCCACGCATGACGTGGGTTGCCGGTGAGACACACCAGGGCCGATACGGTGCGGTCGGTCAGTCCGACATCCAGTACGGTATCGAGCATGCCGGGCATCGAGACGGCCGCCCCCGAGCGGACCGACAAGAGCAATGGCCGTCGCTCGCCGCCGTAGACCAAGCCGGTTGCCTTGCCCAACCGTTCCACCTGTTCCGTCAGCAGCTCGGCAAAGTTCTCAACCAATCGACGACCGCAATCGAAGTAATCGCGGCAGAAGGAGACGGGCAGCACAAAGCCGGGCGGCACGCGAACACCCTCTTCGGCCAGGCGGATCAAATTTGCCGCTTTGCTTCCGACACTCTCGGCCGTGACCGCGGTCCGGTCGACGCCAGGGCAACCGAAGAAGACAATCTGCTTGGTCGAATCGCCGGCGTTCATGGGTCTCCGGCAATCACCTGGTTATCGCATCGCCGAACACATAGTCGCGCAAGTTGAGCGCGGAGCGCATCAGTACGTCGGCGGCCGCCTCGAGATTGTCGGCAATTTCCGTAAAAAGGTGGAGTTGTTTGAAATCACCTGAAAACATAAGGATGCCGGACTTGGCCCGACGATGGGCGTCGTCGGCCTGGTGCTCGGCAAGCTGCGTCCGATCTACCGCTTGTAGAAAATCTTCAATTCGTTCGCGCGCGCTGCCGCGATGCACATAGCGGGCGTTCTCCAGAGCCTTCAGATACTCTTGCGCCCCCTGCACGAGCAGCCACGACAACTCCTCGAGTGCTGCCAACGAACCGTTGGTCGCGCCGTCGCTCGGCAACAAGTTGATCAGAAAGACGGCTTCCTCGAGCTTGTCGGCCGCGTCGTCGGCCGTCCGCACCAGATCGATCAGCGGCTGCGACGATTCGCTCCGCCAGCCGCGAGCCGCCCGGCAGCGATTGAGCAATTCGTCGGCGCGGTGTTCCCAAAGCTTCGCCCTCCGGGCGGTGCGGTCCAAGTAGTCTCGGTCACCCGCCTCGATGCCCAACAACAGGCAATCGCGTGACGCCGTAGCCAGTTCGACGATCAAGGTGGCATGCTCGCCGGCCACCGTCAGAAGTCCCTCTTGGATGGTGTCGAGATTGCGCCGCAGCTCGGCGCGGATTTCATCGCGGATGAGTGCGTCGGAGCGGCCGGCCAGCAAGCCCTCGGCCGTGGTCCGCAGCATGAACTTGAGGAATTCCGCGGTGCGAGACTCGCCCAGCATATCCGCGAGTTGGCCGCCCCACTGTAGCGGCCCCTGAGCGATAAGCCGCAGCGCGTCGAATACAAGTTGCTCGCCGCCCAGCTTCAAAAACGCCCTGTGTCCGAAGCTGTTGGCAGCGGCCCAATCCAGGACATCGAGGCAAACCTCTTTGGGGGCCAGCTTTCGCAGCCGTTTGCGGGCCCGGTTCCAGTCGATCAGGAAGACGAGCCGCGACCCAAGCAACGTGAGATCGCCGGCAAGCGCATCGTGGCCGCCCGCGACGAAGGTGCCGACGCTCAGGTGGTACAGATCCCGTAAGCCAGCCGATCGTTTCGACACGGTATCGTTCCATGCCACGGCGAGCGGTCGCAGCAGGGCCTGGAAAGAGGCCAGCCGTTGAATGTGGATGTCGCTGTAGGTCACCGTCACTTTCGGCGGCTCGATGCGGACCACCAGCACGTGCGCCTCCGTCAAACCGATGTCGTTTTGCAGCACCAGCGCGCCACGGTCGTGAGTGGCCGTCGTACCGAGGCCTGGGTGGTCGAACTTCAGTTTCTCGGTTTGGTGGACGCCCGCCATGAAGGCCGCCACAAGTCCACGATCGTCGTCCGTCAGCCCGTAAACCGCCGCCCCCGCGACCGATTCCGTGGAGATTTGCCGTTGCCGCCGGTTGATCTCCTTGTGCAAATCCATAATGAGGGTGTGCAGACTGTCTTCTTGTCCGGTCGGTGCCAGCGCGACGCGATCAATTGTGTCACCGTCGATCGAGTCGTCGTCCGGCGGACACAAGGAAGCCAGGCATGCGCCGAGACGGTGCTGATAGTCGGCGCCCGGACGACCGTCGTCCGTCGAGGCAGTCGTCGCGTCGACTTCGATCGGCACGAGCATTTGCCGTATTTGGTCGACCAGCAATTCATAGATTTGCCGCGCCCCCGGAATAGCGTACCGGTGGTCGGCCTCCTTGTGGCTTTGCTCGACCACCGAGTCAAATTCGACATCGGTCACGCCGCACGCGAGCCTCTCCGTTTTCAGATCCACGGTGCCTGCGTCCGGACGATCGGCATGGGCTTTTGCGGCTTGCAGCAGTGCGACCAGATACTTGGCGCGGTCGTTGGCTGCCAACGCCGCGTTGACGACGTTGGGCAAGATCAGCGATCTCTCGCCCAGTTCCGACACAATCTGAGATTTGCCGGTCATGATGTTACCTTGTTCCGATTCTACCAAAAAACCGTCGGCGTGGGGGCTGACTACCCGTCATGCTCGATCTTGCGGAGCGACGACGTCATCGCGACGACGGAGCATGGTCGGCCGCCTCGCTTCCACCGGTGCCGGTCGGTCCGCTGCCGCCGGTCTCCGTGTTGAACGCGCTTGCAGCTTGTGTGCCGCGAGGTGTCACGTGCCTTAGTGCGATTCTCAACCGCCGCCTGGCGGCCCGCTGACTCCTCGCGCTGTGCGGCAAGGCGCGCACTGTGTGACAAAAAGCGACACTGGCTCGTCATGACTTGCGATCCCTCGCCACGGTCCGATGTGCGAAGAGTCGCGTGCGAAGCGTAAAAAACGGGCTGCAAAGCCGTTCGGAGCCTTCATTTCAATCGGCCCGGCAAGCCGGCACAGGGAATGCTAAAAAGCCGGTCCGAGTTACTGAGGTCCGCCTTGTTCCACGCCCGGAGTTATCGACCATGTTGCAGATATGCTTGCAGAATTCCACCACGACGCGCGTCGTTCCGACAGCTACGGGCCGTTCGAAGCGGTCAGGATTGTCGGCAACGAGGTCCACGTCAAAAACGGTTCCGACTACGTTCTCGCCCAGTTCCACGACAACCGTGAAGGTTGGCGGTGTGGCGACGATGCCTGGTCGTTGATGGTCGTGACCCAGTCGGCGATGCACGTTGAAACAGAGTAACCCAAGCAGCCACGGGCAAGGAGCGGCCAACGATGAACGAAGAATGCGTTGTGGGCGTGTACGACTCGCTCGACGGAGCCGGCCAAGCGGTCCATATTCTGCGGCGGGGCGGTGTTCCGGTGCGGCAGGTGTCGGTGGTCGCCTCCGGCCCGCTGGACAGGCCCGAATTGGTCCATAACCTGCCGATCGCCGACGATTCGCTTCGCGACGCGGCCATCGGCGCCGGCCTGGGAGGTCTTCTGGGCGTCGTCGCCGGCATCGCGGCGACCGCGGTTGCCGGGGTCGGGGTCGTGTTCGCGCTCGGTCCGTTCGCCGTCGGGCTGACCGGCGCGACGGTGGGCGCCTACCTTGGCGGTTTGATCGGCTGGGGGGTCCACCGCCAGCACATCGAGCACTATGAACAGTGCGTCAAGAACGGCAAGGTGTTGGTCATCGCCAACGGCACTCCTGCCGAGCTGGACGGCGCCAATCGGATGCTCAAGGAAACCAATGCCGTTGAAGTGCGGCTCTATGCGCGGACCTCCTCGGAGTCGCCCGAAGTGCTGGCACGGTAGCGGCCGTCCATGGGACGGGGCCGGAACGGAGAAGCCTCTTATCAATTCGTTAGGTTCTAGCAAAAAGGGAGAGACGACGGTGGTGTCGAACGACGTACAAGAGCGGTTCACGCGCGCGGTCGGAATACTGGCCGACGAAAAAGGAAGAATCAAGGAGCGGCTGCTGATGGCGTATGCCAGCCAGTTGAGCGGCGTACACGTCAAGCAGGACTTGCCGCCGGATCTGGCCAAAGGCTTTTACGAGATGCGCAATGCCATCAGCGACGCGGAAATGCCCTACGGCTACGGCGAGCGGGCGGCGAAGAAGATCGACGCCATGAGCGAAGAGGAAGCCTCGGCCTTGGCCGGCGCAATTTTTCAGATGTTTCTCAAACTCTGCGGCCAGCCGGCAGAGCAGGCGGCCTGAAAGGAACTGAGCACCATGAGTAATCGAGAGAAAGTCGCGTCGAGCGTAATGTCGCACGCCCAGAGAGCCCCCATGTCTGACCTCAGAAGAATCCTCGTCGGAGTCGACCTGCTTGAATCGCGGCAAGGCAACCTGTCGCCGCCCGTCGAACAGGCGGTCAAACAGGCGATTTGGCTGGCCGAACGTCTGTCGAGCCAAGTGCTGTTCCTCGCGGCGGTCGAGTTGCCGAAAGAAGGGGAGATCCATCCACCGGCGATCGATAGCGAGCGGGTGGTGAGTGAGGTCGAGACCTCCGCGCGCGAAGCCTTAAGAAAGCTGGTGCAGCGAACGGCCGAGCGCGGCGTGCGAGCGACGAGCAAGTTCGTCGATGGGCAGGGCTCGCCGACTTCGTGTGCCCGGTGCCTTTGGAATCGTATCACCACGTTCCGCCGATACCCTTGATTTGAGCGCCGACCAAAGAGCGAGCTTGCGCCATATAAATCACGGGGTAACGGTAATCTGATTATCGACGTCGCTGACGCCGGGCGCCGCCCAGGCGGCTTGGGCCGCTTTCTCCTCTTCGGCCCAGGAGTTGACATTGCCGTGCAAGACGACCTTGCCGCCATGCACTTCCACGGTGATGCGCCGGGCATCGAGCTCGGCGCTGCGCCGAAATGCCGACTCGATCAGCGCTTTGATCTCCGACGGACTTGCCTCGGTCTTGACTACGATCGAATTGATAACTTCCTTCACACCCACCAGATTGCGGACGGCACAGCCGGCCGCTTCTTTGTCGTATTGCGAGTCGACGGTTCCTTCCAACACGATCCGCCCGTCTCGCACCGTGACAGTCAGGCGGTCTTGGGGAACGAAAGCGTCCCACTTCAGCACGTGCAGGGCGGCTTCGGCAATTTCCTGGTCAGTCCGCTCAAGCTCGCCAGGAACATGGACATGGATGTCGTTGGCGACTGCTCGCACGCCATAAACACGTTTGGCGACGCGCTCGGCCGCCACCTTTTCGCCAAAGGTGTCCACCACGCCGGTGAGCGTGATCACGCCCTCTTTCGCCATGACGCCAATCTGATTGGCATCGACGCTTGGATCAAATTGCAGCTCGTCCAACACATCGTGACGCAATTGAGTATCGGTCTTCATACGGTTCTCCATGTGCGATCGGGGTTGAAGGGCGTTTCCCTTGAAGCAGCTTCCGTGCCGGCGCCACCAGATTTCCATACCGCCCGGCTTGGTACGCCGGTTGCCACACGCGTGAGGTGGAGAACCACCGACGCCACCCCTATGCCGGTAAAAGTCATGAATGCAATCGTCAATGAAGACAATGTCGACGAGCGGCAGATTCTGATCGACCGCCTGGCCGCCGAGGGCATCAGTTCAGCGGTGCTTTCGGCCATGGCACGGGTGTCTCGCGAAAAGTTCGTACCTCGGCGTCTTAGGAGCATGGCCTACGTTGATTCGGCTTTGCCGATTGAGTGCGGTCAGACGATCAGCCAGCCAACGATCGTGGCAATGATGACCGACGCGTTATCTCTGTCGGGCAACGAGCGAGTGCTGGAAATCGGCACGGGCAGCGGCTACCAGGCGGCTATTCTGGCCGAGCTATGCCGCTTCGTCGTGACCATCGAGCGGCACGGCGAGCTGGCGCGGCAGGCAGCAAGCCGACTGAAAGAGATGGGGTACTCGAACGTACTGGTGTTGCACGGCGATGGCACGCTCGGCTGCCCGGAGCACGCCCCTTTCGACCGCATCATCGTGACGGCCGCGGCCGACGACCTTCCGCCGGCGCTGTTCGCGCAGCTTGCCGAAGGCGGCTTCCTGGTGGCGCCGCTGGGCGACGTCTGGGGCCAGACCCTGGTTCAAATTCGCAAAGTTAACGGCGCCCCCGTGAGACGCGAGCTCTGCGGCTGCGCCTTCGTGCCACTCGTGGCCGACGAGTCGATCGGCCAACTCGAGCAAGCGGGTACGACAGTCGACCGTTGTCGACATGCACAAAGGCCGTCAGGGCGTGTGGCTTGACCGGGCCAGCGCCGAGGATGTCATGTACTTCCCAGCCCCGCACGATAAGCGCATCCGCGATGAGCCGGTCGTGACAACGCCACGGCACCGCCTCGCAGCACATTAAGGCGTCTCACACCCCCAAAAACTCTTCCACCGCTTCCCGCATGACCGCGATGTCGGGCTCGATGCCGGTCCAGAGCTGGAAGGCGACGGCGGCCTGGTTGACGATCATCCCCAACCCGTCGAGCGCGGTGGCGCCGTGCTGCCGGGCTTCTTCGAGAAAGCGCGTGTCGGGCGGGTTGGCTACCACGTCGGCCACCACCATGTTTTTCACCGCTCCGCTGAAATCGACGGGCAACCGGGCGTCGGGGTCGTTCATGCCGATGCTCGTGGCGTTGATGGCGATCTCCGCGTCGCCCGGTAGGGCATAGTCACCCGTCCAAACGACGAGCGCGGCGGCGGTCTGCGTTTTCGAGTTCAACAGATCGACGAGTTGCCGGCCTCGTTCTTCCGTGCGGTTGACGACGGTGATCCCGGCCGCGCCCGCCAATGCCAGTTCGATTCCAATGGCCCGCGCCGCTCCGCCGGCGCCGAACAGCACGATTCGTTTGCCTGCCGGGTCGGCCACGGCGGAGAGCGACCGCATGAAGCCTTTGCCGTCGGTGTTCTCGCCCACCAGCTTGTGGTCTTCGCGCACGATGCAATTGACGGCCCCCATCAGGGCCGCGGCATCGCTGAGCCGGTCGAGAAACTCCACCACCGCCACCTTGTGCGGCCGGGTGATGTTGCCGCCGCGAAAGCCCATCGCTCGCATGCCGCGGACCGCGTCGCCCAGGCCTGCCGGCGCCACTTCCAGCGTCAGATACCGCCATTCCAGGCCGTGGTGCGCGAACGCCTTCTCGATCATGTACTGTGTGGGGTTTCCGGCGACGGGCTGTCCGAAAAGCGTGCAGATTTCCTGAAGCAGGGTGGCGGGCGGCGTCATAGCACGGAACGAGCCAGGAGAAGGGCCTTCGATCGTCGTTCATCTTGATCGAGCGGCCGCCGTGCTGCAAGCACCCGACCCGCGGCGGCGGCGGCACGAAACGGGTTGTCAAACCCTGCTGTCAGCACTACGATAGGATGCCTTCGTGGCGAACGGCCAAGTGGTTGAAATGTCGTTTGCCGCGATTGACTTGCACCCGTAGCTCAATTGGATAGAGCATCGGTCTACGGAACCGAAGGTTACAGGTTCGAGCCCTGTCGGGTGTAGCTATTCACGAACTGAGGGCTGCCTCTTTGCTCGCTGGCCCAATAGCGGTTTTGCAGGCGACACCGCTATTCCGCAGCCGGTTCACCGAAACCAGAAGCAGGTGACGTTTTCGGCACATCCCTCGTGGGTCCACACGTAGACGGCGCCGAAGACGCCGATCGTGGCGATGGCTGACACAGGCCCGCGAACAATGTTGCTGCTTGCAATTGCCGCCCGGCCTGCGTCCAATAGCGTTCGTGACCCTATTCGCTTTCGTCCCACAGAGCCGGCCATGTATCACGGAGACATTTCCAGCAGCGCCGACACGATCGGCGTCGCCGTCGTCAATTACAAAATGCCTCGCCTGCACTCGCGGCGGGAAGTGCTGGCCAACGCCCGGCAGATCGCCAAAATGATCGACGGTTTCAAGCTGGGCCTGCCGGGCATGGACCTGGTCGTATTCCCCGAATACAGCACGCACGGCATCATGTACGACCGCCAGGAGATGCTCGACACGGCCGTCTCCATTCCCGGTGAAGAGACCGAGATCTTCGCCGAGGCCTGCCGCCGCAACCGCGCCTGGGGCGTTTTCTCGCTCACCGGCGAGCGGCACGAAGAGCACCCGTGCGTCGTGCCCTACAACACGCTGATCCTGCTCGACGACCAAGGGCGGCTGGTGCAGAAATATCGCAAGATCATGCCGTGGTGCCCGATCGAGGGTTGGTATCCCGGCAACTGCACCTACGTCTCCGAGGGACCGAAGGGCCTGAAGGTGAGCCTGATCATCTGCGACGACGGCAACTATCCGGAAATCTGGCGCGACTGCGCGATGAAGGGCGCGGAGCTGATCGTCCGCTGCCAGGGATACATGTATCCGGCCAAGGAGCAGCAGATCATGGTCTCCAAGACGATGGCCTGGATGAACAACTGCTACGTGGCGGTGGCCAACGCGGCCGGCTTCGACGGCGTCTACTCCTACTTCGGGCATTCCGCCCTGATCGGCTTCGACGGCCGCACGCTCGGCGAGTGCGGCGAGGAGGAGAACGGCGTGCAGTACGCCGCGCTATCGAAATCGCTGATTCGCGACTTCCGGGCCAACGCCCAATCGCAGAACCACCTGTTCAAGCTGCTGCACCGCGGCTACACGGGCCTGATCAACTCCGGGCAAGGCGACCAGGGCCTGGCCGAATGTCCCTACGACTTTTATCGCAACTGGGTGCTCAACGCGGAGCGGACCCGCGCCGCGGTCGAGCAGATCACCCGCGCGACCGTCGGCACGCCGCAGTGCCCGATTCCCGGCTTGCCGGTGGAGCGGGCGCTGGTGTAAACCAAGAGGCATTGAGATCTAAACGTCGGCGCGTGGGGCAATGGTAAGGAGCGATAGCGGTGGCAAGACCAAGAGAACCGTGGAATATCCGGCCGGCCAAGAAACGGGCCGCCGTGTCGGCCTCGATGAAGGCCGAGGTGGAAACGAAAGCCGGGAATTTGATCGAGAAGGTGTTGAAGCCGAAACACGTTCGGCCGCCGAAAAAAGGCGAGCAGTTCAATTACATCATCGACATCGGGGCGAAGTGGTACAGGAATTATTTCTACTTCATCGCGACCTATGCCTGCCCAAGCCCGGACGCCTTCTCGCCCACGTTCGAGTCGAGGTTTGCTCGGATGGAACCTCTGCGCGACGACACGTTCGCCCTCTATGCCATGCGTCACACGGGCAACGAATGGGTTGGCGTTTTCGATGATCTTTCGGTGGACGAGTGCATGCAGGCCATCCGGGACGATCCGTGGTTCGAGCTGTAAGGGCCTACTCCGGCCCGCTGACCGGCGTCGTGCCTTTTCCATGCGCCGCCGCCGTGAGCTGCGTTGCCCACTCACGATCGGCCCGCGAAAGCCGCGCGCGAGGCGGCGCGCCGTAGCGGAGCCGCCGCTCATAACGCCCGCGCGCGTACGTTTCGGCGAAAACCCGCTGCAGCTCGACGACGACGTCTCGATCGGGCGGATTGAGCGGTATTGGAATGGGAGGCAACGGTTGCCGCACGCTCCAATGATAGACGTCGCAAAACGGCCGGCGGTCGCGGTGGGCCACGAAGGCGTAATAATCGTCAGGAGGAATCGGTTCGGCGGTCGGCAGCCGCTGTCCGCCGACCAAAAGATCGAGCTCGATCAAATGCACGTCCTGGCTAAGGACCGCGTCTCTCTTGATTAAATACTCCTCACGCCCGTGCGAAAGTTTATTTGTCGGCGACAGCACCTCCAACACGGCCACCAAAGTCTGATCCGGGTAGTCGTAAATCTCGATCGAGCTTTGGCGCTCCTTTTCCGGAATAATCAAGGGCACCGTCACCGGTTCGAGAAGGGCCGGCCCCGCGTAGTCCCGCGGCACTGCGGTGGCATGCGCCGCTTCGCGGCCGACGATCGCGTCCGGGACGAACGACTGCGGCGGGATGTCGAAGGACTCGATGACGGTCACGCGCTCTTGAATCCGGGCGTCGTAGTGGTCGGGAAGTCGCTCGCTGAGGGCCTTTCGCAGACAGCTTATGAACTCCAAGTGAAAATCACCCCACGCGCCGGAGTTTTCCAGGTAGGGGTCCATGCCGGGAAACGGGCTAGGCATCTTCGATCCTCGCAAAGGTCAAGCTTTGCAGTATTCTATACCGACGTTGCACGCACGGGAACGCGGTCGACATTTTCATTCGTGGCCGGTCGTCATGCCCAACTGCCGCATCTTGCGATACAGATTCGAGCGGTGCAGGCCGAGCTGCTTGGCCGCGTCCTGCATGTTGCCGCGGGCCCGCGCGATGGCCTGCTCGATGAACTGCGCCTGAAACTGGTCTGTGGCCTCGGCGAGCAGGCCCGCCTGCGCGGCCGTTACGGACTGCACGGCCGACGGCAAGATCACCAAGGCCGGATCGTCGGCCTGGATGACGTCGCTCGACGACAAGTACGCCAGACGCTCCATCAGGTTCCGCAGTTCGCGGACGTTGCCCGGCCAACGGTGCGCCCGCAAGCGGCGACGGGCGTCGGCGGTCAACCGCAGCATCGGCCGCCGCGCCTTCTTGCAAAAGTCTTCCAGAAAATGCTCGGCCAGCAACACGATGTCGTCGGGCCGCTCGCGCAACGGCGGAATCTGCAGCGTCACCACGTTCAGCCGGAAGTAAAGGTCTTGCCGGAACTTCTTTTCGGCCACCATCGTCGCCAGGTCCTGGTTGGTGGCCGCAATCACGCGGGCGTCGGTGTGAATCGGCTTCGACCCGCCCACCCGCACCACCAGCTTCTCCTCCACCACGCGCAACAGCTTCGATTGGCCGCCGGGACTAAGATCGCCGATTTCGTCGAGAAACAGCGTGCCGCCCGAAGCCAGCTCGAACTTGCCGGCGTGCGACTCGTGGGCGTCGGTGAAGGCGCCTCGTTCGTGGCCGAACAGCTCGCTTTCCAACAAGGTCTCGCTGATCGCCGCGCAGTTCACGGCGATGAACGGCTGGTCGCGGCGATGGCTGAGATAGTGAATCAGTTGACTGACCACCTCTTTTCCGGTGCCGTTCTCGCCCAGGATCAACACGGCCAGATCGGTGGCCGCCACGCGGCAAATGGTCGATCGCAGGGCTTCGATGGCGGGGGACTCGCCGATCAACTGCACCGCGCTGGCGGCCTGGTCGGTCATCAGCCGCCGCGATTGCAACAGGGCCTGCCGCTCTTGCACGTTCTCCAAGGCGATGGCCGCCTGCTCGGCCAGCTCCGTCAATGTGCCTTGATCGTCTTCCGTAAAATCGCCGGCCTTCTTGTTGATGGCCTCGAACGCCCCCAGAATCTCCCCGCGGCGGCTGCGCAACGGCACGCAGAGCAGCGTCCGCGTGCGATAGTTCAGCCGCGCGTCGACCTGTCGATTGATCTGCTCCTGTCCGCTGGCCGCGTCGACGCGCCGCGGCTCGCCGCTCTGGACCACCTGGCCGACGATGCCGGCATCGTCCTCGATCCGCAGGTCCTCTTTTTTGACGCCCAAAGCGGGCCGGGCCACAAGCTGATGGCTGGCGCGGTCCCACAGAAAAATGCTGGCCCGATCGGCGTTCATCAGCCGCGTGGCGGCTTCGGCCATGTCGGTCAGCAGGGCCTCGACGTGATGATGCTGGTTCCAACGTCCCGCCACATCGAGAACCGCCTCCAGCCGCGCGATGCGCCATTGTCGATCGTGCCGATCGCGGACCGACTTCAGGGCCACCCCGCAAACTTTCGCCAGCAAATCAACGGCGTCAGGCACCGGCTTGTGCGCCGCATTGCCGGGCACCGTCATCACCAGCAGTTCGCCCGAAGACGACTTCGCCTCCAACAGGGCCGCGCACCAATGACCATCGACACGTGGACTTTCGTCGTCGAGCACATCGGCCAACAGGGCCAGCGGCAACTGCTGTTTCGCTCCGACCGCTGCGATTGTGGTCCATTGGCCGGCCACCGATCTCGCGACCGCCGCATATTCGGCCTGGAATGCCTCGGTCAGAAGCGGCAGAGCGTCAGAAAGAAACGCGGCCGCCGAGTGGTGCGATGCTCCCAGCGCCAACAGTTTCGCCGCGGTTGATGCGAATTCGGGACGTTCAGCAAGCTGGTTTTGCAACCAAGAGAGGTTATCGACCGTCGGTATGTTGCGCATCGGATGCTCCGCCACGCCAAATTGACGTCATGCACGCATAGAAAGTCGCGGATTTGATTCAAGCATAATCTGCGGAGATCAAGATGACAACGGGGGGTTCAGGGTTCAGGGTTCAGGGTTCAGATGAGGGATGAGGGATGCCGCCTGCCCAAGACCCAAGACCCAAGACCCAAAATCCAAGGCCCTGAACCCTGAACCCTGAACCCTTTCCGCACCTACCATCCTGGCGTCCGCTTCGGTAACCTGTTCCCTGTAACCTGTAACCTGTAACCTGACACCTGCCCGGCAAGGAGACGACGATGGCACTGTTCGACGGCAAAAAGGGATTGATCATCGGGGTGGCGAACGACAACTCGATTGCCTGGGCCATCGCCCAGTTCGTGATGGCCGAAGGGGCGGAGTGCGGCTTTACGCATTTGCCCGACCGGGCGGACGACGAACGGCAGCGCAACCGGCGTCGCGTGGCCCAGCTCACCGACAAATATCCGCGGGCGAAGTTTCTGCTGCCGATGGACGTAAACAAGGATGACGACATTCAAGCCGTGATGCGCCAGTCGGCCGAGACATTCGGCAAGCTCGACTTTTTGGTGCATTCGGTCGCCTACGCCCCCTTGGAAGACCTCAAGGTTGATACGGTGCAGACCAGCCGCGAGGGCTTCAAGACCGCGATGGAGATCAGCGTCTACAGCTTGATTGCCGTGACGAATGCCGCCCGGCCGCTGCTGGCGCCGCAGGCGAGCATTGTCACGATGACGTACTTCGGCGGCGAAAAGGCGGTGCCGGGCTACAACGTCATGGGCATCTGCAAGTCGGCCCTCGATTGCACGGTCAAGTATCTCGCTTACGATCTGGGGCCCAGCGGCGTGCGGGTGAACGCGGTCAGCGCGGGGCCGGTGCGGACCTTGGCCGGGCGCGCGGCGGGCGTCGACGATATGCTCGTTCTCTATGAAGGCATGGCGCCATTGGGCCGCAACATCACGCACGAGGAGGTCGGCCGCACGGCCGCCTTCTTGTTGTCGCCCATGTCCGACGGCATCACGGGCGAAATCCTGCACGTCGATGCCGGCTATAACATCATGGGGTCGCCCGGACGGTTGCTCGATCGCTTCAAGAAACCGTAGCCCGCTTGCTCCGCAAGCGGACCGCCGCTTCACGTACTCAACGTCGCATGTCGCTGGAACGAACGCACATAGCCGTGGCGGTGATCGAGCGGCACGGCTCGTTTCTGGTCGGCCGGCGACCCGACGGCGTGCCGTTGGCGGGGTTATGGGAGTTTCCCGGCGGCAAAGTCGAGCCAAACGAGACCGCCCGCCAGGCTGCCGCACGCGAGGCGTTGGAAGAGACGGGTATGGCGGTCGAAGTCGGGCCGGAATATCCGCTGGTGAACTACGACTATTCGCACGATCGCGTGTTGCTGCACTTTTTTGCCTGCACGCCGCTGGAGCCGTGTTCGGCACCGCGGCCGCCTTTTGAGTGGGTGCCTGCTGCGAAGCTGGCCGCTTTGCAATTTCCCCCGGCCAATGCCACGCTGATCGAGCGGCTGGCGGGGAAAGGGGCAGAGATGAGAGACGCCACCGGCTAGACGTAAAGCTTCGCCGAACCCGTTCCCATTTTCACACTAACCCGAAGTGCAAGCGAGGTTTTGTCGTCTTTTTCACGTTCCTCGCTGGCGCTTCGGGTTGGTGTACGGCACCTGCGTACCGGGTTAGGCGAAGCTTTACGATTAGACCGCGCGTGTAGGGAGTACTTTCCCGCCGGCTTCGACGCCTTCCCGTGCCGGCACGAGCTGTTCGACGATGCCGGCCAGGAAACGGGCCAGGCGGTCAGAGGCAACGAGTGCGTCACCCTTGAGCTTGAGCATGTCTTTGACGCTCGATGGGCGGCGGACCAGCGCCGCCGCAACGGCCCCCAGGCGAGAAGCCGTCGACGTCTGCCGCGCCAGAGTCTCCACGTCGGCGGGAAGCTCGTCGTCGATGGCGTCGCTGATTACCCGGATGCAAAGAAAACGGGTCTTCGCCTGCCGGCAAACCTCCGCCACCGCCCACGACTCCATATCGACGGCCAACGCAGCGTGTTTGCGGCCCAGCGACTCCTTGTCGGCGGGCCGGCCCACGATCGTATCGCTGGCCACGCACGCCCCAACGTGCAGGCCCTTGCTGCCGGCGATCGTTTCAGGCGAGACCTTCAAGTCGATCGCCAAACGGCGGCCGTCGGTGCCGATCACGGCGTCAGCCAGCAGAATGTCTCCCCGCTCGACGCGGCGATCGAGGGCACCGGCAAACCCGGCCGAGACGACCCATGCGGGACGGTGCCCGGCGATCAAGGCCTGCGTGCCTCGCGCCGCCGCGGACTGGCCTACGCCCGCCTCGACGATCACCACCGAGCGGTTGCGGAGCCGGCCTTCACGCAGCGTCAGACCCGCGGCCCGCGTGGTGACGACGCCTTCCAGCATGTCTTCCAGCCCGCCGGACTCGATGCCCAAGGCAAATACGAAACCGACGTCGCAGGGTGGACTGGTTCGACCGACCGCCGGCCCGCTCTGCCCCTCTTGCACGGCGTGGACGGCCTGCGAGGCGGCCTGGCGGACCTGCTGTTGAAGCCAAGAGCGAACGAAAGCTTGCCAGACCACGCACGGCCTCATCGGTTTCTGCTGTGGTGCCGCCGCTGCACACTGCGCGGTCCGCGGCCGGCCTGGCGCGTGGGCTGATAGCCGTAGCGAACCGCGAACCACTCGGCAAACCGCTCGCGGTCGATCTGCCGCGAGTTGCGATTGTCGAGCAAGTGCCCCAACTCGTGAATCAAAATGTTGTTGAGGTAGAAGTCCTTGATGCTCTGCTCGTCCCAGATCAGGTTCCAGGCATCGGGGCCTTCTTGCACCCAACGGCCGCCGTACATCCGTGCCTCATTGGCCTGGTTCGGTTTGGGCGGTTGATGGTACCGCTCCACAAGATCGGTCTCGATGGGATACAAATAAATGGCCGCGCCCCACTGCATGCCGTAACAAGGAAACCCCTGCTTCTTGCGCGTCATGCGGCTGAACTGCACCACCTCCAGCGTGCGCGTGAACGTGCGCGGCAACGCCGCGAAGCGCGCGCGGATCTCGTCGGGCGTGACGACGTGGCGGTAGCCCGCGCCGGGCGACTGCACCACAATGCGATAGGATCTGCCGTCTTCGCGAGGTTCGTGCCAGTCTTCCGGCGGCACGAACGGCAGACGTTCGTTGGCCTGACCACCGCGCGCGCGATTGCTCAACGGCGCCGCCCAGGTCACCGACCGAGTGCAACGCACCGGCTTGGTGATGCGCGAGATACGTCCACCTGCATTCAGCAACCGCTTGCGACTCATGGGAACTCCTCGAAAAGACCATCGACGGTGACTCCGCCGACGTTCGGCTTTGCCGGAGAACTCCGACCGTTCCATCCTAGAAAGCCGCGAACCTGGAAAACAAGTGAACACTGCAAGTGCATGTCACTAAAAGGG
The DNA here is from genome assembly GCA_035533075.1 of Pirellulales bacterium. Classification (NCBI taxonomy): domain Bacteria; kingdom Pseudomonadati; phylum Planctomycetota; class Planctomycetia; order Pirellulales; species Pirellulales bacterium. The sequence continues at coordinate 39,263 of DATLUO010000021.1, forward strand.
TTGCGGAAACGCACGCGACAGCGATCGAAAGGCCGCCGCCCGGCCGCTGGCGCAAATCCTGCCCGGCGGACGAGTTGCGGCGCGACCGTGCGTCATGCCTCGAAAAAGCGAACGGCGACGGGATTCCGGGGGGGCGTGGATTCGAACTCGACTTTGGCACCGATTGGGCGGTAGCAGCAACAGGTCTTAGCGAGACAATCGTCTCGAATAGAAGTTGCACAAGTGCTTTCTGTGTAAGCCTTTGTGGAACTAAACGAAGGTCACCGTCTCAAAGTGTAGCTTGACGTTCGCGTTCCGCGTGGACGGGCTGGACGAGATCGTGCATCGGGTGCTTGGCTGGGTCGGGCCGCGCCAAGGTCGTGCGCCCCAACGAGCTGCGCGAACTGGTGGTCGAGCATCTGCGGCAGGCGATAACCTTAAATGGGGGTTCATCCCTCACCATGCCATCACGTCTGATCGCCATCGGCGACATCCACGGTTGCAGCGCCGCCTTGCGCGCCTTGCTCGATGCGATCGACCCACGCTCGGACGACACGATTGTCACCCTGGGCGATTACGTCGATCGCGGCCTCGATTCCCAGGGCGTGCTCGACGAGCTGATTGCCTTGGCCGACCGCTGCCGGCTGGTGCCGATTCTCGGCAACCACGACGAGATGATGTTGCACGCGCGTGACGGCAAGGGCGACCTGCGGTTCTGGCTCGAATGCGGCGGCCAAACGGCCCTCGATTCCCACGGCGAAGGCGCCGGATTGAACGCTGTGCCGCGTGAACACTTTCGCTTTCTCCAATCCTGTCTGCCGTTCTTCGAGAGCGACATTCACTTCTTCGTTCACGCCAACTACCGCTCCGACCTCCCGCTCGATCGGCAAGACGACGAGATCCTCCGCTGGCTTTCGTTGCGTGACCACGTGCCCGGCCCGCACCTCTCCGGCAAGACGGCCATCGTCGGCCACACGCCGCAAAAAGAGGTCTTGAACCTCGGCCACCTGATCTGCCTGGACACCGATTGCTCTCACGGCGGCTGGCTCACCGCGCTCGATGTGGGCAGCGGCCAAACATGGCAGGCCGACGAAGCCGGGCGCCTGCGCTGCTCGCACAATGGAAATTCAGCAGTGCTTTAGAACTCGCAACAAAACGACACGAACCTGAATCGCAAGTATTGATGTTGCGCTATTGCTGCCGCGGAGCGGCAACGGAGTTTAGCCGTGGGTGCCAACCCACGGAAAGACGGGACCTATGCCCGAAAGCCGCGGAGCGGCGGCGGAGGTTTGGACGCGATGCTCCGTTCTCACGCGCCAGATTCCGCCGGAAGAGGCGGGCGTCTTTCCGGAAAACGCCGGCCATGTCGCCGGCACTCGTGGCATGGTAAAATGTGCTGAGATTGACGCATCGGCAGCGATTGGCGGAGGAGACTCCGCTGCACGACACGACAGGGGATTCGACATGCTGAACTCGATTGAAGGTGTTTTTCGCGACGGAAGTGTCGAATTGCTCGAACCAGTGCCCCCGAACGCCGGCGGCCGCGTGATCGTCGCTCTCCTGTCGCCGACCGGTGTGGATCTTCGCCAGCGGGGAATCAATGAGGACCAGGCCGCCGATCTCCGGCGCAGACTGGCTCCTTTTGCTGAGGATTGGGACCGTCCGTAAATGGATGTCTATGATGCCCTTTAACCGCGGCGACGTTGTGCAACCGAAAATCGCCAGCCGGCCGGCGTCCCTGCTGCGCGTGCGCGAACCCGATCGCCCCTTGGTGCGTCCGCTGGCCGGCGACGCGCGAGACGTCGTCGTTCTCATCGCTGACAAGAGTTGGCCGTAATGGGAGGATGGCGTTCCCAGGCCGTTCAGTAGAGGGTTCAGGGGGGTTCAGGGTTCAGGAAGTCCAAAGGCGGCTAGACGATTCGCCGCTTCGGCTTGGCGAATGCAGTCCAAAATGGAAAATCGAGAATCCGGATCTCCTTCATGGCATTCAATCCCGCTGACCTTGATATCAACCAACTCTTCACCGCCGTCGCCTCGCGCGCCCAGCGCGAGGCCGAGCGGCAGCGACTGCGCTAATTGACGCTCGACGCCGCTGGCGGCGCGCCGCAAACCGGCGGCTGGTATTGGGTGCTACCGGAGGTAGGAACCTAGGCAGCCAGGGTTGCCGTCTGCTAAAATCGGCGCCGTCGTTCCGTAGTGATGAATGGACAGACTTCGGTTATTAGGCTCCGTTGGACGCCGGCCGACAGTTCCAGTGCTCGTCTTCGTCAACGATCCCTCAAATGACCAGGCAATTTGATCTTCCACAACGAGTCACGCCGTTTTCTACCGAAACGGATGTCATTGACTTTCACACTGGCGGCTCTTGGTCAGCCTATGATCTTGCGACTGCAATGCGTGCGATGGACGGCGTCTACGCTTCGTTTTTGCTCGCGCGGCACCTCGCGGTCACTGCGAGTGAACAATACGAGAAGGTCGCCGAGCAGCTTGACCAATACTGGCGCCGACTCGATGTGGATGGTCCACACATCGAGATGCTCCTGCACGAATGGCGACGGATTTGGCGCCATTTGGGTCCTGACGCTCTGCAGTTTATGCTTCCCTTCGGCTACCAAGCTGGAGCGACGCAAGCAGTTGAGGCCGAGCGGGCCATCAGCTTTGATCTCGATTATTATTTGTCCAATCCGGAGCAATACGTTCCGCCCTCGCATGAGTTAATGATTGACAGGATCGAGATGGCGTCGCCCGGCGGATTCAGTCTTCGCGGCATCGGCGAGCCGATCCACGAACTCCGCGAGCTCATCAAAGACCTTTGCTACCGCAACCGCCAGGAGCGCGAGCGCGGCGAACTTGAAATCATCAAACAAAAGATTGCGCTCGTGACGCGATTGAATCTGCCGACAGGTCCGAGTCAGGTCTTGGTGCTGGCTGTTTCAGAAGACATCCAGGAAATAAAGCGACTCGTCGAGACCGGCAATCTAGCGTTACCGGGTGAGGAGCCACCGCCCCCGCCGAAGCAGTCAACGACTCGTCGGCGCAAACCTCTCCGCAAACCGCGCCCTGCAGACGGTGACAGGTAGCCTTCATCCTCGGCGCGTCTCAGACAATGCCGTGCTGTGCAAGAAGTTCGAGCCGCTCGGCATCTTCAATGCCTGATTCACGACCCCAGACCGACCACAGCTTTGGGGTCGAGTTACCGCGATCATTAAAGGATTTTTGGCGGTCGTCGCCACGGTCGAGGACGTGAAACACCTTGCCGCCAGAGGCGATACTAGCAACTCTGAGCATGCCAATCACGATACCCGACGCAAGCGTGACAATAATGGCGATTATTTCCTGGTCCCTTTTCCTGGTTCGAGGAGGAGGCGAAGAACATGGCGAGGAAGCCTCAGTTATTGAACAGCTTTTTGGGAATGGCGGCGACGGTCTTTTTCGGCACGGTCTTGGAAAGGGAGTTTTGCGTGACGATGATCGAAACAATGCGCTTATGGGCGAACCGCTGCGAATGCCGCACTACTTTTCGAACTCAATTTAGGGCGGTTCGGCGACTCGATTGCCATCGTCCGGTGGACTTTTTTTGCGGCAGCATGATTGCTTGCCAAGATCTGATAGCTTTGTCATCTCTCCGGGAGGCTCGGCGAGGCTGAAATTGATCTGACGCAGATCGCGGCGCCTCGCATGTTTTGGCAGTCTACTGTACAAATCACTCTTTGGATCCCAAAAGCCAGTCCATTCACCTACTTCGACGTTGAAGTAGTAAACGTTCTGGTCAGGGTCGTCTCGATACTTCCTCAAATACTGTCGCTCGAAAACTGTAACGTCGGTCCCCTTGCGATAAAAGTGCCACGTTTGATAAAAGGGTCCCGTGAAGTTGAAGCGGCTATTCACGCCCGTGGGAGGCGGGGTCGGATTGCCACTGTTAGCAACGTAGTCCCAAACTTTCGTTGGGGTTGGATCCTCGTTGGTAAACTGCCCGTTTGAATAGAACTGACGTGGTGGCGCCGAATATGCGAGCTGCGGCGCGGCAATGACCAGCAGCAGCGCTGCGGGGGCTGATACATAAGCACGTACGATCAGGCGTTGTTCAATCATCAGTTGTATCTCCTATTAAATAACGATGCGACAGAGGCTCAAACCAATGGCGGACTATTTCAATGGACTTTGTTCGCTGTCTTTGGGCCACGGGGGAATAGGCGGCGGACCCTGAAGACCATGCGGCGGCTGCTTCTCGACAGGAGCAACTTCCTTGACGTGCGAATGCGTCATAACATAGCCGGCAATCCCCAGTGCCGAGACTCCCGCGAGAACAAACATGGTAGCCATTTGGCTCGTGATGACGCTAGCCGGCCCAAAGATTGTCCAGAGGCTCACGGTCGTTCTACCCGTCGCTTTGACGTGCAGTGCCATGAAACCAATCACCACACAGTAAAGCCCAACGAGCACAAGAAGGAAGGCAAAGAGAAGCGTTCCCGCCCCCATCATCTTGATCGTGTCAACACCGGGCACGAAAAGCCCTATGCCAATAATGACGAACGGCAGCGTCGCAAGAAGAAGCACGATAACGAGGGCCGCGATGACACCGAAAGGCATTGTATTCTGCTTCGATGGAGCGGCGATTTCGGTGGCCTGTTCCATGGATTTCCGCGCACAAAACCGATACGTCTCGACCAATTGGGGGGATTTTAGTCCCACGCCGCCCATGACGCAAGTGCCCCGTCCACGCAGCTTTCTAATCGGCCGCTTGCGTCACGAGCGGTGCCCGTACCGGCGACGATTGCGGCGATTGATCTCCTCGGCGGTCGAGTAAGCGTCGACCATGCCCCAGACCCACAAGGCCAGCGTGCCGCCGACGAACAGCAACACAAACGCGATCAACGGTCCGTTGTAGATTTGACCCAGGCCGGGATAAAAGAAGGCCAGCAAAACCGCGATGCCCGACGATTTCTCGTTCGGAACGTAAGGCAGTTGCGGCGGCGCCGGCGGCGATTGGACGAAAACCACCCGCGGCACTTCCTGCGCGACGGGATGCAAGGCGTACGCAGTGGGAACGGGCGAAGCGGCAACGGCGGCGGTCGGTGCCGTTGCGCCGTGCGGCGACCCGCCCCATTGGCTGCCGCAGAACGGGCAGATCGTGCGTCCCAAGAACGCCGCGGGCACCTGCACCTGGTTGCCGCAGTTCGGGCACGGAGCCGACGGCGCACCTTGCGCCGCGGCCGGCGCGGAGGCGTGCCGAGGTGCCGCCGCCGCGGCCGGCGGGGTGCGAACGGCGGGCTCGGTCAGGGCGGCGGGCCCGGGCGGTAGGGCATTGGGTGCCGCAAATAAGCCGGGAACGCTCGCGGCATCGCACCAGGCCCCGTCGCGTCCCTGGCGCACGCGGTCGTCCGGCCTGATCTTGCGGTGCCGGGCCAATTCGCGAAGCTGGTCGGTCGTGAATGGTCCGCGAACTTCGCGGCCACGGCGGACAAACCTCTCAGGTGAAAGAGGCGAACCGGCCGGCATAATGGCGCAAACTCCGTGGCAGTGATGCGTTTCTGCCAACAATACGCCTCGCGAGGGACAGCCGTGGGTCAGTGGCCACGGATGAAACACGGATGAAACACGGATTTACGTTATCCGTGTTTCATCCGTGAAAACCAGTGGCTGGGGTGATTTTAGGGAATCCGCAACGACCGGCAGGTCTCCTCGTAGGTCGCCTCCAGTTCCAAGGGGACCATGAGATCCGGAGAAAGCCAAACGGGTAGGCTTGGCAGTGCGCTGCCGACGGCGAGGTTGTGTTCCCAGGACTCCAGCCGCCAGCGTAGGCCGTTGCGACGGCCGCGGCAGGTTGCCGCGTAGATCACGCTCCGCGACACGGCCGTCCGAGGGGCGCCGAGTTCATCCAACAATTCGCCGTAAAGGTTGGCGGCGCGACTGGTGGGCTTCCCACTTGAGAACCGTCGAGTTCGTGTGGAAGTGATCGCGTAGCGGCATGGGACCCTCCGTTTGGAAGTTTTGTAGATGAGCTGGCTAGAAACGGCCATGCCAGGAATTCTTCGACCGCCGGTGGGACGATACGAAAAAATGATTATCTGGACGCTTGACACCTATAATGCTATTGTGTACATTTAACAACGTATCGTTGATAACGAGTTCTTTTTTGCGAAGGAGATTGCCGTGACGAACAAACTGCCCGCCCAGAGGACCGCCGAAGAGGCCCTGACGCCGACCATCTCGCAACGGTTGGAACAGCTTGCCAAAGAAGCCAACGAAGCGCATGCGAACGTGGGCTCCGCCTTCAAAAACGGCCTGGTCTGCGCCAATCAGGCCGGACACGCGCTGCTGGAAGCGAACCGCATTTGCCGCCCGCTCGGCCAGTGGCTCACCTGGCTGGCCGCGAACTTCAAGGCCTCGCGCTGGACCGCCCGGCGCTATATGGACTTCGCCGCCGAGTGCGACCGCCTGGGCGGAATGCATGGTGCAACGTTGCACCATATAACCCCCCAGGAGGCAGGCATCATGTTGAAAAGGCTGCTGGTGCTGCCCAGCGGCAAGAAGAAGGCGGCGGACCAAGGTCAAAAGGCCCTGCCGGGTGCTGCGCCGGTTGGAGCGGCGGCGTCCGGCCAGCCCGCCGTGAACACGGCAGCGCTCGAATTGCGGTCGCGACCGTGGCAGGATGCGGCTGGCGGTCCGTTGCCGCGATTGGTCGAACTGTTCGAGGACCTGTTGGCCGGCCTGGAAGTGGTCGTGCAGGGCGGTGATTGCCATGACGGCCCCTTCGCCGAAATGCTGCTGATGGATCTGAAAACGCCTTACGCCGATCTGGTGGAATACCTCAAGGACCGCGAGCAGCTTCAGCGAGCTTCGTAAAAAGGGCCCTGTTAAGTCGCCTTTCGCTCCGCGAAAGGCAAACGTGTAAGGCGGGGCCAGTCCCGGCGCGCCGGGACTGGTTTCGCCCTGATGCGAGTTTTGTTCCGCGACTGGGGCCTGAGCACGTTGACCCACGCGGGCCGGCGCGATATGGTCGATTCTGGCGGCAGCGGGGTTCCCACCTTACGAGGACCAGCCTTTGCACCGGCCCGTTCTACTCTGTGTTGCCGTCGTCGCGATAGCAATTTGCCTGGCGGCTTGCGGCCTCGCGGCGGAAATTGAGTCGTTCGAGACACTGGCCGAGCAGTATGCCGGCAGCACGCGGCCGATCTTGGTCGCCTATTGCACCGATTGCCATTCGACCGCCGACCATGAGGGCGAACTCGACCTGGAACGTTTCACCGCACTGGCCGATGTGCGACGGGCGGCACGCGTCTGGCAGAAAGTCGCCGAAATGCTGGCGGGCGGCGAAATGCCGCCCAAAAGCGCCGAGCAGCCGTCGCCCGACGAACGGAAGCAACTTCGGGCATGGGTCGAGCGTTATCTCGACGCCGAAGCCCAGGCCAGTGCCGGCGATCCGGGGCCCGTCGTCTTGCGGCGGTTGAACAATGCCCAATACACCTACACCCTTCGCGATCTGACCGGGGCGGATTTGCAGGTTGCCCGTGAGTTTCCGGCCGACGGCGCCGCGGGCGAAGGGTTTACCAACGCGGGCGCGGCCTTGGCCATGTCGCCCGCGCTGGTGACCAAGTATCTCGATGCCGGCAAGGAGATTGCGTCGCACGCGGTGCTGCTGCCCGACGGCATGCGGTTTTCCGCCGGCACGACCCGGCGGGACTGGTCGGACGAGATCATCGCGGAAATCAAAAAGTTCTACGGGCGATTCGCCGACGGCGAGGGACGGATTCCCCTCGAAAGGTATCTGGCCGCGACGCTCGACGAACGCGAGGCACTGACGAACGGGGGAAAAACGATCGAGGGCGTAGCCACCGAGCGAGGACTGAACTCGCGGTATTTGGGTTCGCTCTGGAGTGTGCTGAACGGGGGTGACGCAGGCGGGACGCCTACGCTACGAGGGGAGGCGGGCGGGACGCCCGCACCACACGGTCGATCGTTGCTGCTCGATGTGTTGCGGGCGCATTGGCGAACCGCGAAGACGGGCGATGCGGGGGCGCTGGCCGCGGAAGTGGCGGGCTGGCAGAACGTGTTGTCGCGGTTTCAGAAGGTAGGGCATATCAAGCCCTGGATCGTGCCGGTCGATCCGCTTACCAGCCGCCACGAGATCCGCCTCAAGCTGCCCGAGCCGGCGGATGCCAAGGAAGTGACCGTCTATCTGGCGGCGGGCGATGCCGGCGACGGAAACACCGGCGACGTGGTCGTGTGGCAGGCGCCGCGTTTGGTTGCGCCGGGTCGGGCGGATCTGTTGCTGCGCGACGTCCGCGGTGTGACGCGCGATCTGGTCGCCCGCCGCGAAAAGCTCTTTGCTTCGACCGCCCGTTGCTTGCGGGCCGCGGCCGAGGCCAGCGGCCGCGAGAAGGTCGATGGCGCTGAACTCGCGGAGAAGCACGGCGTCGATGTGGTGTCGCTCTCCGCGTGGCTCGACTATCTGGGCATCGGCTCCGACACCGCCATTCGTCTCGATCATTTCAAGTCGAAACTGGAGCGTTCGGGCAACTACGACTTCATCCAGGGTTGGGGTACCGGCGAAACACCCCTGCTGGTGGCCAATTCGTCGGACCAGCACGTGCGCATCCCCGGAAACATGAACCCGCACGCGGTGGCGGTCCATCCCTCGCCGTCGTTGAACGTGGCCGTGGGGTGGCAAAGCCCCATCGCCGCTCAACTGCGAGTTGAAGGCAAGGTGACGCACGCACATCCTGAGTGCGGCAACGGCGTGACGTGGTCGCTCCAGTGGCGGCGCGGCGGCACGCGACAGCAATTGGCCACGGGCATCGCTCAAGGGAGCAAACCGGTCTCCGTCGGACCCGTCGATAACTTCCCCGTCGAGAAGGGCGACTTGATCTCGCTGGTTATCGGTCCACGCGATGGTAATCATGCCTGCGATCTGACCGATGTCGAGCTGGTGATTCAAGTCGTGGGGCGGGCTTCGAGCCCGTCGCCGGATGTGGGGCCGCTTGAGAGAGACGGCCTGGGAAGGCCGCCCCACGAGTGGCGTCTGACGCGCGATGTCAGCGGCGACGTGCTGGCGGGCAATCCGCACGGCGACAGCCTGGGCAACTTGAACATCTGGCATTTCTATACCGAGCCGGTCAAAGCAGGCGAGACAGGGCCGGTGATTCCCGCCGGCAGCGTGCTGGCACGCTGGCAATCCGCCGGCTCGCCTGACGAAAAACTGAAGCTGGCGGACGAAGTGCAAACGTTGCTCGTCCATGGTCCGCCGGCCGACACGAACCACGCTGACGCCCTGCTTTATCGGCAGCTTGCGTCGCTGAGTGGACCCCTTTTCACGGCCGCGAGGTCGCAGACAGGCGGGACGCCGGCGAGACAAGAGGCAGCAGGCGGGACGCCCGTGCCACAAGATGACTGGGGAATCGATCCGGCGCGGTTTGGCCGGCATCCGGATGGCTCCGCGGTCGATGCCGCGAGTCTCTGCGTGCAGGCGCCGTCGGTCGTGGTCGTGCGTCTGCCGGCAGATTTGGTTGCCGGCTGCGAGCTGGTGACCACCGGCGTGCTGCACCCTGCCGCGGCCGATGGGAGCGCGCAGTTGGCGGTGCTCACTTCCCCGCCTGACCGCCTCGACATGCTGCGGGGCGATGGCCCGGTGTTGGTCAACGACGGTTCTCCGGCGGCCGAGCGTTTCAAAGCCGCGTTCGACGATTTCCGCCGCTTGTTCCCCGCCGCGCTGTGCTACAGCCGCGTCGTGCCGGTCGACGAAGTCATCACGCTGGCGCAGTTCCATCGCGAAGACGGGCCGCTCGTGCGGCTGATGCTCGACGAAGCCCAGCGTGCCCGGCTCGACCGACTATGGGAAGATCTGCACTTCGTCAGCCAGGACGCGCTGACGATCGTCGACTCCTTCGCTCAGCTTCTGGAGTACGCCACGCAAGACAGCGACCCGCGGCTGATCGAGCCGCTGCGCAAGCCGATTTACGACGCCGCGGCCGAGTTCCGCGAACTGCTCGTGGCCGGCGAACCGCGGCAGCTCGACGCGCTGGTCGATTTCGCGGCGCTGGCCTTTCGCCGGCCGCTTGCGCCCGGCGAGGCCGAGGAGCTGCGGGCGTTGTATCAGCGCCTTCGCCGGCAGGAGTTGCCGCACGACGAGGCGTTTCGGCTCACGCTGGCGCGGGTCTTCGTGGCGCCGGCGTTTCTCTATCGGCTGGAAGAGGCGCCGCCGGGCACGCAGTCCGCCCCGGTGTCGGACTGCGAGTTGGCCAGCCGGCTGAGCTATTTCCTTTGGTCGTCCATCGGCGACGCGGAGCTGCGCGAGGTGGCCGCGGCCGGACGGTTGACGGATGCCGACGTGCTCGCCGGGCAGGCCCGCCGCATGCTGCGCGACGAGCGCGTGCGGCGGCTGGCCACGGAGTTCGCCTGCCAATGGCTGCACATTTACGACTTCGACGCGCTCGACGAAAAGAGCGAGCGGCACTTTCCCGCCTTCGCCGCGCTGCGGGGCGACATGTATCAAGAGGCGGTCCGCTTCTTCACCGACCTGTTCCAGCGCGACGGCCCGGTTCTGGAAATCTGGGACGCCGATCACGTGTTCGTCAACGCCTCGCTGGCCAGGCATTACGGCATCGCCGGCGTGGAAGGCGATTGGCGGCGGGTGGATGGCGCGCGGCAGTATGGCCGGGGAGGCATTCTGGGCTTCGCCGCCACGTTGGCCAAGCAGTCGGGCGCCTCGCGGACCAGCCCGGTTCTGCGCGGCAATTGGATCAGCGAGGCACTGCTCGGCGAACGCCTCCCTCGGCCGCCCAAAGACGTGCCCCGCTTGCCCGAAGACGAGACGGCGACCGAGGGCTTGACGGTGCGGCAGCTTGTCGAAAAACACACCAGCGACGCCCGATGTTCGAGCTGCCACGCCCGGATCGACCCGCTGGGCTTCGCACTGGAAGGATTCGACGCCATCGGCGGCCGCCGCGAACACGACCTTTCGAGCCGGCCGATCGACACGCACGCCAAGCTGCTGGACGGGGCTCAATTCGAGGGGATCGACGGGCTGCGCCAGTACCTGCTGACGGCGCGGCGCGAGGCGATCGTACGGCAATTCTGTCGAAAGCTGCTAGGATATGCGTTGGGCCGCGGCGTGCAGCTTTCCGACATGCCACTGCTCAAGGATATCGAACGCAACTTGCAGGAAAACGATTATCGCTTTTCCTCGGCCATCGAGACGATTGTTCGCAGCCGCCAATTTCGCGAGATCCGCGGTCGCGACCGGCAAGTTGAGGAGGCGCTATGATCGGAAGCTGCTGTAGAAGTAAAAACGGTGGCTGGGGCAGAGCCTGGCCGAGCGAGACGTTGAATGCGCGCACGCTTTGCGGCCAGGCGATGCCCCGGTGGTGCCCGCCGGGGCATCGCTTGGCCGCATCGTTGTTTCGGGCTTCGACATCGAACTGGCCAAGCTCTGCCCCAGCCACCGCCCCCCTGAACCCTGAACCCTGAACCCTGAACCCTGAACTCTCTCATGACCCATCACTTTTCGCGTCGTATCTTCCTGCGAGGCGTCGGCGTCTCGATGGCCCTGCCCTGGATGGAATCGCTTTCGGTATGGGGCGACGAGCCGGCCGCGCCGGTCGCCAACAGCGGCGGCAGCGATGCGCCCGTGCGGTTGGCGGTGCTGTTCTCCGGCAACGGTTTTCACAGCCGTGAGTGGTGGGCCAAAGGCGCGGGCCGCGACATGGAGTTGGGCCAGGTGCTGGCGCCGCTGGCTGACTTCCGCGAGAAGATGCTCTTTATCCGCGGCCTTTACAACGCGGAGGCCCTCAAGGGAAATATCCACAGTTCGCAGACCGGCAATCTGCTGTCGGGCGCGCCGCTGGCCTCCGGCGGCGAGATCCGGTCGGGCACCAGCCTCGACCAGGTGATCGCCCAGCGCGCCGGGCACTCGACCAAAGTACCCAGCCTCGTGCTCGGCTGCGAGAAGTCGAACCCCTCGGTCCACAAGAACTACTCGATGCTCTACAGCTCGCACATTTCGTGGAGCTCTCCCACCACGCCCACGCCGCTGGAGCTTTATCCGGCGCTGGCCTTCGACCGGCTGTTCAAAGACGAAGTGCAAAAAGGCGACGAGAGCGTGCTCGACGCGGTGCTGGCCGACGCCCGTGACTTCCGCCGCCGCGTGAGCGCGGCCGACCAGCGGAAGCTGGACGAATATCTCGATTCGGTGCGGGAGGTGGAGCAGCGCATCGAGCAGGCCGGAAAGCAGGGCGAATTGCAAGGCTGGCGGCCGACGTTGGCCGGGCCGAACATGCCGCGGCCCGCCGACGGCATTCCGCAGAACATCGCCGACCACATGCGGTTGATGTGCGACATTCTGGTGCTCGGATTCCAGACCGACACCACTCGCGTGACGACGCTCAAGCTGAACAACGACCACAGCTCGCTGCGTTTTCCGCACCTGGGCGTCGACTACATGATCCACCACTTGCTCTCGCATTCCGACACGGCCGACTGGCTGAAGGTGAACCAGTTCTTCCTGGAACAGGTCGCCTACATCGCCCGCAAGCTGGACGGCATCCAGGAGGGCGAGCGGACCGCGCTCGACAACTCGATGATTCTCTACTGCTCCAGCATGCTGACGGGCAACCACGAGGCGAACCAGTTGCCCGTGGTGCTGCTGGGCCGCGGCGGCGGCAAGATCGATGCTGGCCGAGTGCTCGACTATCTTGGCAAGCCGAACCGCAAGATGTGCAGCCTGTTCCTCTCGCTGCTCGACAAGGCGAGCGTGCATCTTGACCAGTTCGGCGACTCGAACGAGCGGCTGGCGGAGGTGTAACTAGACTGCCCAGAGCGTCGGTCTGCTAATAAAAAACTTTGCGATATACATCCGGATCCGTTTCACATTCCAGACCAAGGGGTTGCGTCAGCGTTCCAGATTTCCAGGCTCATCCGAAACGCATTCGCGCACAATCCCTTCGATCCGAAATGGGAGATTCGCGAAGCCTGGAGGGATCGCTGTTTCACAGTACGAGATGTGATTTCGCTCGACACTACCGGTCTGGATGGGCGGCGCGTCCGGCGTGAGGACTACGGCGGTCCGCTGGCCCTTTTTAAGTTGATCGAATACGCGGAGACCATTCTCGAACAGAAAGCGACCAAACACGATGGACTGGCAAGATCGAATTAGCGTTGACCCGAAAGTGCTGGTGGGCAAGCCCGTAATCAAGGGCACCAGGATCGCCGTCGAGTTCCTGATGGAGTTGCTGGCCGAAGGGTGGTCACATGAGCAAATCCTCAAGAGCTATCCGCACCTGACAGAAGAAGACATTCAGGCGGCGCTGCGCTACGCCACGGAGGCCGTGAAACTGGAACGAGTCTACCCTTTGCCTGTGTGACTCATGGCGGCGTTTCTGGCGGATGAAAACGTGCCACAGGAAGTGGTCGATGCAGCGCGACAAGCGGGCCACGATTTGAAGTGGATCAAGGAGCTGCAGCCCGGTGTTGACGACGATACGGTGCTGCGAACCTCGATGGCGGAAAACCGCGTGTTGTTGACGTTCGATAAGGACTTTGGGGAGATGGCATTTCGCCAGGGAAAGTCAGCAACGTGCGGCGTGATCCTTTTTCGTCCGCGGGTCCATTTTCCCGACTATGTTGCGCGGTTCGTGATCGCGGTGTTAGGGCAGTCCGTGAACTGGGAAGGCCACTTCGCCGTCGCCCAGGAAGGTCGGTTGCGCGTTGTTCCGCTACCTTGACCAGTTCGGCGACTCCAACGAACGGCTGGCGGAAGCATGAGCATCGGGTCGCGCAGCCTGCTTGCCGGCGATCAACCCTGCACGACCGGAAGAGTGCGCATAGCCGGCAATCGCTGTGGTAGACTAGATTCAGTATTTCGCTCGCAACCGTTGTTTCTGCCGCGTTACTTGTGCCACTTATGCTTCTTTGCACTCACTTGCGTCGACTCAGGCGGTTCTTGGTGACGGCGATCTGCGTGCTGGCGTCGGCAGGTATCGCCCTCGGCCAACCGGCCACGCGGCCGGGCAACAAGCGACCGCGCTGGTACGACCCACGGCGCTACCTTGATCGCGGCCTCGAAGCGGCCGACGACGTGCGGCGAATCGAGATCGTCGAGATGCTCGTTGCGCTGGCGCACGGTCAGCCGCCCGACGCCGGCCAGGGGTGGTTCCACGACGGGCAAAGCCGCTTCGGCTGGCAATGGCTCGCCGACCGCTACGACGAGGATCATGACGGCCAGATCGCGCCCGAAGGGTTTCCGCCGGATGCCGCAGACTTGCTGGCGAGGCTCGATCGCGATCAAAACGGCACAATCGAAGAAGACGATTTCGATTGGTCGAGTGAATCGCCCTACGTGCAGCAGATGTCGCAGACGAGGCGGTTGTTCGGGCCAATCGACCGCGACCGCAACGGTCAAATCACCAAGGACGAGTGGCGAGAGTTCTTCGAACGCGCGGCTCTCGACGGCGCTTCGATCACGCCGGCCGAGCTTCAGGCGGCGCTGTTTCCGCCCCAGCCGGCAAACTCAGACGACGGTCCGTCGCCATTCGACTTTCTGCGAGGTTTCGTGACGGGCGAATTAGGCTCCGTCTCGCAAGGGCCGGCCATCGGCGGTCGCGCCCCCGATTTCGAGTTGGCCGACCACAGGCATCAGCGGCGGGTGCGGCTGTCGGACCTTTATGAGAAGAAGCCGGTGGTGTTGATCTTCGGCAGCTTCACGTGAGGCCCCTTCCGGTCCCAGTTTGGGATCCTCGAAGACCTGCACGGCCGCTATGGCGACCAGGCCGAGTTTGTGGCCGTTTACGTTCGCGAGGCCCATCCGGTGGGCGGGGCCTGGCCCGGCAAGTTCAAAAACGAAGCGGGGGCTGCCATCCATCAACCGACGCAGCTTGCCGAGCGTGTCGACGTGGCCGCCGAGTGCTGCAAGGTGTTGGAAATCTCCATGCCGCTGTTGGTCGACGACGTCGACGACCGCGTGGGCCGGGCCTACAGCGGCATGCCCGACCGGCTCTATGTGATCGCTCGCGGCGGCCGCATCGCTTACAAGAGCGGCCGGGGGCCGTTCGGCTTCAAGCCGGGCGAGATGGAGCAGTCGCTGGTGATATTGTTGCTCGACGAAACAAGCGGCCGCGCGGAGGCCGACGTTCCGCCGGAGGCCGGAGGCAGGTAGTTGATCAAGCGACGCCGGCGGCGCGCTCGGACAAATCGGCAATATGCTTTTGGATCGCGGTAAGCAGTTGCTCGTCTTCCATGTCCCAAATCGCCTCGTTCGTCGGTGCGACCGCGAGATAAGATAGGTTGACGATCAACTGACCAAAGCGAACTTGCGGCATCATCGCGCTCAACTGCTCCAAGAGTCGCAAGATTTCCTGACGTTCCGAGGCGATCATGGTAATAGGCTCCCAATTGTCGGCAAGTATCCGACCGGCCCACCGAGGCTGCCGACAACCTCGACTCGAATGAGCGTGCCAGGCGCTAACTTGGCGATCCGAGTTGCCCGCGTCACGCCATCGTAAAGGACCAATTGTCCGTCCGAACCACGAAATACGATCGGCGGCGGCATGCCAACCATTGAATTGCCAAACCCTATGATTTGCCGCTGCAACTTGAACGCATCCGCGCCCGATGGCCGCGACGTGGGCAAATGCAATGTGCGCGGGTCAACATCGACCAACTGCGTGGGCATAGTTCAAGTATACTCCCCGCCTACCGAAACGCCATGCCGTACCCGTAACCGACCGGCGGCGGCGGCGGATAGTAATAGCCCGGATAACCCCAGGGTGGCGGCGGGCCCATCATGACGGGCGGCGGCGCCATGGCGACTCCCGCTGGCGGCGGAGCCGGTGGTTGTTGCATCGCGGCGGTCACACGTGGACTGACGTTGGCCCGCTGCAACGTGATCAGATCGCCCGTCTGCGGCGGCGCCTGAACTCCGTTGTAGCGAATGTGATTGACGATCACCTCTTCGTTGACGCCGGCCTGCGACATCGCGATCACATCGTTGATGCCGACAGCCCCCGGCGGCATCGGCCGGCCCATCGTGGCGGCGATGGCGGCCCGGTTGCGGGCTTCGATTTGATCGAGGCCGTTTCCGACCGCCGCTCCGGACACGGCGCCCACGCCCGCTCCTACGAGGGCCCCGGCGACCGGATGCCGCACGGCTTCGCCCACCAGAGCGCCCACGCCGGCGCCCGTCAGTCCGCCGAACGCGGCGCCGCGGTCGGCGTAATAGGGAGAAGTGCAGCCCGCGGTCAGCAGGGCGCCACAGGCGGCGATGAAAAACTGGGATTGTCCCAAGCAAAGCATGATCTGGTCCTGGCCCGGCGTTGGTTTTGCTCCTGACCGGCGCGGGGCGAATCATCGTACATCGGCCCGGCCCGGTCAAGAGGGGTTGGCGTTGACGACCCCGCGTCGCGTCGCGACGATGGATACTACACCACAAAGCACCAAAAATGGCTCAGAGCTTAGAAAACCTGCGAAACATCGGCATTGTCGCCCACATCGACGCCGGCAAGACCACGGTCACCGAGCGGATGCTCTACTACGCCGGCGCCACGCACCGCATGGGCGAGGTCGATAAGGGGACGACCGAGACCGACTTCGATCCCGAAGAGCAGCAGCGCGGCATCACCATCTATTCGGCCAGCGTCAGCTTTTCGTGGAAGCAGTTCGCCGTTAATTTGATCGACACGCCGGGCCACGTCGATTTTACGGCCGAGGTGGAGCGCAGCCTGCGCGTGCTCGACGGCGGAGTGGTGGTGTTCAGTGCCCGCGAAGGCGTCGAGGCCCAGAGCGAAACCGTCTGGCGGCAGGCCGACCGCTACCACGTGCCTCGCATCGCCTTCATCAACAAAATGGACCGCGAGGGGGCCGATTTCCACAGCACGCTCGATGAAATCCGCGACCGGCTGGAAGCGAACCCCGTGGCCATCCAGATTCCCGTCGGCGTCGGGCCGCCGCATATTGCGGGCGCGTTTCGCGGCATCATCGACCTGGTGACGATGAAGTTCCTCACCTTTACGCCGGAGAGCATGGGCAAAGAAGTCGTCGAGTCGGAAATCCCGGACGACCTGCTCGACGAGACAAGATTGTGGCGCGACCAGATGCTGGAGAAGCTCTATGATTACAGCAATGAGTTGATGGAGCTGGCCTTGGCCGAATCGCCCGTGCCCGACGAATTGGTGCGGCGGGTGCTGCGCGATGCGACCACGCACCGGTTGATCGTTCCGGTGCTGTGCGGCTCGGCGCTCGATCATATCGGCATTCAGCCGCTGCTCGACGCGGTCGGCCATTACCTGCCCAGCCCGCTCGACCGCCCGCCGGTGAAAGGCACCGATCCGCAAAAGCCCGGCAAAGAACTGCAGCGCAAGCCCTCCAACGACGAACCCTTCTGCGGTCTGGTGTTCAAGGTCGTGGCCGACAAACATGGCGACCTGAACTTTGTGCGAATCTATTCCGGCGTGCTGAAGGCCAACACGCGGGCCTACAATCCCGGCCAAGACAAGAAAGAAAACGTGGCCCAGCTCTGGCACGTGCAGGCCAGCCGGAAAGAACAAGTCCCGCAGGTCGAAACCGGCGACATCGTGGGGATCATCGGCCTGCGAAATTCCGTCACCGGCGACACGCTCTGCGACGCCAAGCAGCCGATTCTGTTGGAATCGATCCAGTTCCCTGAAACCGTCATGGCGATGGCCATCGAGCCGGAGACCTCCGCCGAAAGAAAAAAGCTGGCCGACACCTTGGAAATGCTCAAGCGACAGGATCCGACGTTCCGGGCCGCCACCAGCGAAGAGACCGGGCAAACCATCATCAGCGGCATGGGCGAATTGCACTTGGAGGTCATCAAGCACCGCCTGCTGCGAGACTTCAACCTGAACGTCAAAGTCAAAAAACCGCAGGTCAGCTATCGCGAGACGATCAAGCAGGCGGTCGAAGTGACCGGAGAGTGCAACCAGCATGTCGCCGGCCAACTGCTGTTTGCCCGCGTGACCATCCGCATGGAGCCGCAGCTCACGGGCGAGCGGGCGGTGAGCGTGCTGCCGGGCAAATCAGAAGGCATTCCGCCGGAGTTGTTGTCCGCCGTGCTCGACGCCTTGAATCAAGAAGCCGAAGGCGGCGGTTCGCTGGGCTATCCGCTGATGAAGGTGAGAATCACGGTGCTGGGCGGCGAGACGAGCGAGGTGGGTTCCAACGAGATCGCCTTTCGCCGGGCGGCGGCCGACGCTTTCCGCACCGGGCTGCGAGAGGCCGGCATCGTGCTCTTGGAGCCGATCATGAAGCTCGAAATCTTGACGCCCGAAGAACACTTGGGCGACATCGTGAGCGACTTGCAGCAGCGTCGGGCGGTGATTACCGAGACGTTGGTCCGCGGGCGAAACACGGTGATCGAGGCCGAGGCGCCGCTGGCCAATTTGTTTGGCTATTCCAGCGCCATCCGCAGCTTGAGCCAGGGCCGGGCGTCGTGTTCGATGGAGCCGACCGCCTACGGGCCTGCACCTGAGGACGTGCTCAAGGCGTTCACGTAGTCCGCCGCCGACCGGTCGCTCTTTGGCCGACGTCGGGCTTTTTTCCTGCAGAGGCGCTCACCGTTCTGCCGATCATAGGGCCACACGGTTCTGGGGGTGCATTCGGCAGCAGCGGGGGCTGTTCTCACATGCGCGGTTTCGATGCTTCGGCTCTCTGTGGCGTGGGCCTCGCTGGTGCTCGCTTCGGGCTGCACGTTGCCCGAAGCGTCGCGGCAGGCCACCGTCCATAACCCGTTTCCGCAGTTGCAGAGGGTCGCCGTCGCCCCCTTCTTCAATCTCAGCACCGAACCGACGGTCGATGGCCGGCAGGTGGCCCTGGCGTATTTCAGCGAGCTGCAACACGTGCCGGGCTTCGAGGTCATTCCCATCGGCGTCGTCGAGAAAACGCTGGAAGCGCAACGGATGCAGTTGAATGGCCCCGCCGAGGCCCGCAAGCTGGCACAGATTCTCGACGTCGACGCCGTGGTGGTGGGGGCCGTGACCGATTTTTCGCCCTATTACCCGCCGAGAATCGCCTTGCAAATCGAATGGTACGCGGCCAATCCTAATTTCCATCCCATTCCGCCCGGCTATGGTCTTCCCTGGGGCACGCCCCAGGAAGACGAGATTCCCGGCCCGCTGATCTTTGAGGCCGAGATGGCCCTGGCCCGCGCCCAGTTGAAGACGCAGACCCCGCGATACCTCAAACCCGCCCAGCTTGCCCCGCCCTCGGAAGACGACGGCGAGAGAAAAGAAGAGGCCGCGCCGGGTGAAGAGGATGAGCAACCCGGAGAGCTTGTGGCGCACGAACAGCCCTTGCCGCCGGCGACGGAGATCGCGGCCCAGGCCGGAAGCGGCCTGCCGCCCGATTGGCCCGACGCGAGCGGCTTTCAGCCGCCCGGCCCTTCACCCCTGCCGCGGCGGACGAAGGAATCGGTCGAGCCGGTGCTGCGGCACACGAAAACGTATAGCGGCCACGATCAGGATGTGACGGCGGCGCTGGACAGTTACGTCTATTTCCGCGACGACGCTCGGTTTGGCGGCTGGCAGGGCTATTTGCAGCGCAGCGACGATTATATCCGGTTTTGCTGTCACATGCACATCGCCGAGATGCTCACCGCCCGAGGCGGCGCGGGCCAAACGCGAGTAGTGTGGCGGTGGCCGATTCGCCGATAAGACCCCTACACGGACGAACTTTTCAGCATTCCAGCGCTCGCGGACGGAGGACACCCGCCTTGGCATCACAAGACATCAACGTATTGGCACTGGTCAAGGGCGCCGAGCGCTACGTGTTTCTCTACGACGACGCCAGCCGCGCGGAAACGCTGCGCGTGCTGGGCCGCTACGCCTCGAACCCGGAGCTGAGCTTCACCTGGTACGACGCCGCGGTGTTGAGCCAGAAGATCCGCCAGGAAGCGCCCAAGGTCGAGGCGCCGCCCGTCAACCGCCGCTTCAAGATGCCGTTGCCCACGGATTCGGATGAATAGAGGGTTCAGGGTTCAGGGACGCGCAAGCGTTCGTCATCCTGAACCCTGAACCCTGAACCCTCCCATGCAACCCGCGATTGACCGCTTCTTGCAGTACCTCACGGTCGAGCGGAACAGCTCGCCGCTGACGGTCAAGAGCTATCGCGAAGACCTGCAGGCGCTGGCCGCCTATCTGGGCGAGCGTTATCCGACCGCGCCGCCGCCGGGCGACGTGACCACGCTCGATCTGCGGGGCTATCTCTCGGCGCTGCACGAACAGCAGTATGCCAAGACCACGATTGCCCGGCGATTGGCGTCGCTGCGAAGCTTTTTCCGTTTCGGCCAACGCGAGGGATGGACCGACAGCAATCCCGCCAAGCCGCTGCGCAACCCGCGCAAGAGCCGGGCGCTGCCGCACTTTCTGTCGTCGGCCGATCTCGACCGGCTGCTGTCGACGCCGCCGGCCGACAAGCCGATGGGTCTGCGCGACCGGGCGATCCTGGAAACGCTCTATTCGGCCGGCCTGCGCGTGAGCGAGCTGGTGGGGCTGAACGACGGCGACGTGGATTTATCGCAGGGCATTGTCCGCGTGCGCGGCAAAGGCAAACGCGAGCGGCTGGCCCCCATCGGCAGCTATGCCGCCGCCGCCCTGCGCACCTGGCTGCGGGTGCGACGCGTCAGCCCGCGCGAGCCATCGGGCATCGAGACGCCGGTCTTCCTCAACAAGTCGGGCCGCCGCCTGACCACGCGCAGCGTCGGCCGGCTGCTGGAAAAGCACCTGGCGGCGGCGGCACTCGACCGCCGCACCACGCCGCACACGCTGCGGCACAGCTTCGCCACGCACTTGCTCGACGGCGGAGCCGACATCCGTAGCGTGCAAGAGCTGCTCGGCCACAAGAGCCTCGTCACCACGCAGATTTACACGCACCTCAGCACGGCGAATCTGCGGGCCATCTACGAGAAGGCCCACCCCAGGGCCAAGTGATGCGTTTCCAATCAGCGGCACCGCACCCGCCGGCAGGCTTCCGCCAAGGCACCGACCGCGGCGCCGATCTCCTCGTCGGACGCATGACCGCGCGCCAATTGCTCGAGCGCGGCCGCGTAGGACGTGAGCTGGTGAAAGCCGTGGCTTCCGGCCGATCCCTTGATTTGATGGGCGAGCGTCGTGAGGCGGTTGCGGTCGCCTGACCCGAAGCTCGCCAAGAGCGCGGCAATGCGGTCGGGCATCTCCGCCACGTAGCAGCGCACAATTTCACCAAGCATCGGATCCTCGGCCAACGGCGAATATAAGACGTCGAACTGCGCCGTGGGGGTCATTGCTGCCGTACCCTTCATTGCAAGCATCCGCGAACCGAAAGAGAGCTCCGCCACAACCCTAACACACGCTCACCGCACCGCAACTCGCCAAGGCCGATGATTCAGCGGCCCGCATAATCGGGCCAACGCGCAACCACGGCATGGTCGCCCTATTGCTCTGTCCGTCGTCCCTTCATGGATCGACCGCGACGCAGCAACGGTGGCTGGGGCAGAGCTTGGCCAGGACCGGCGCGGTTCGAGGACACGCTCTGCGGCCAAGCGATGCCCCGGCGCGTCAAACTGGGGCATCGCTTGGCATCTATCAGTCGACGACGGACAGAGCCCGATCGGTCTGGCGGCGGCAGCGGTTTGCACGGCGGTAACGATTCTGAGACGTTGTCCGGCTCGCGATCCCGCCCTCAAAACCCGTCCTTGCATGCCGGTCCAGATAGAACCGGTGCAAGTCGGGCAATCGGCAGATCGTGAAACCAGATTACCCAGTTAACGCGGGCCGCAAGGTTTGACGATTTCTGCACCATAAAGGCTAGTCGCTGTGAAGTCTCGGAGGGACCCAAGTTACATGGCGACAAAGTGAAACATCCTGTTCCTTTTTTTCGAGGACTCCCATGAAAGCGAAGATTCTGTTTGCCTTGCTGCTGGCCGCCGGCGCCGTCTCGTTGTTTGCCAACGACGCCCAGGCCGGACTGTTCAGCCGCCGTGGCGGCGGGGGTGGCTGCTGTGAGCCCACCTGTTGCGAGCCGACCTGCTGTGAGCCGAGCTGCGCAGCTCCGGCTCCCACCTGCGCCGCTGAGCCGACCTGCTGCGCCGCTCCGGCCTGCTGCGAGCCGGCCTGCTGCGAGCCGTGCTGCGGCCATCGCCGTCACCATCGCCGTCACCATCGCCGCTGCTGCCAGCCCTGCTGCGCTCCGGTCTGCTGCGAAGCCGCCCCGACCTGCGGCTGCGGCTACTAAGCGTTAAAACGTGCCCCCGTCGGCCGTCAGGGCCGTCGGTCAGCCCGTCCGAGGATGCCCCGCTTGTCACGATGGCAAGCGGGGCTTTTTATTTGGATCCGGCTGCCGGTTCATGGGCCGGTGCCCCGTTCCTGGAATCAGCGGCCGGCCGAAGCGGAAATCTTTCCGGACGGGCTGAGGCCGGCCGCTTTCCACACTCCATCCAGCTTCTCGCCGGCCAGTTTGACGATCTGGTCGCGGCGCATGCCCGGCAGCCGATGACGGCCTGGCAACGGCGTCACCGGACCATCGTAGCCCAGTTCGGCCAGCGACGTGAGAATCGCCGTAGCGTCGATAACTCCGGTTTCGCCCGGCAGCCAACGGCTATCGGCCGAATGCCGGTCGGAGGCATCGGCCGGCGCCGCATCGGAAAGTGAAACGGCCACCAACTGCGTGCGCGTCAATTGCTGGCGTGCCCCGTCGAGCGAGGCGCCGGACTGCCAGACATGCCAGACATCGAGCCACAGCCCGACGTTCGGCGCCGAGACCGTGCTCAGCAGCACGAGCAACGCATCGAGCGTGTGTATGAACTCGAAATTCTTGCCTTCACGTGAAGCGGGCACGGCATCGAATCCAACGCCCAGTTTCAGCCCGTGCGGCTCCAGCGCCCGGCCGAGGTCGCTCAACCGCCGCCCATAGAACTCGAAGTTTTCGTGGTAGGGCCGTTCGTTGCTCGCCGGAACGATGACGCCGACTGCCCGGCGTGCGCCGATCGAAGCGGCCAAGGCGGCCAAATCCGACAGTTTCGTCAGTTCGCCTTGGAACGTCGGGTCGTCGGCCTGCCACTCGATCGGCAACGCGAAGGTGCCGATCTTCAACTTGGCGCTTTCGAGCAATCGCCGCGCCTTGGGCAAGCCATAGGACGTCACCTCCTCGGCAAACTCGACGATATCGAGGTCGATGCCTCGAAATCCGAACGACAGCGCCAGCTCGATCGTTTCGCTTTGTGTTGCCGAGAGGCCCAGCGCCTTGGCATTCAGATTCTTGAACATCGATCTCCTCTCGCGGTGCGTGCTGTGTTCCGAATCAGCCATTATGCCAAAGGCGCACGGTAACTCAAAGGGCCGCTGGCCGCCTGGCCGACGAGCTGCCCCAACACGAAATCGTGAAGACGAAGATTGGCCTGCCCCAGTCGGACGTGGCGACCGGCTTGCGTCGCTTGGAAGCCCTCTACCGCGACGAAGCCACCGCGGTGCTGACGGTGCGGGCCGCGAAACGGCCGCAGAGCGTCCCGCGGCCACCGGCGCCGCAGGGGGGTGGGCTCCGCGCCCAGCCCGCCGGAAGAAGGGGTGCGCCGAGCTCCGGCGAGCGGGGAACGAAGCTAAAACACTTGTGAAGAATACGGCGTGGTTCAAAGCAGGGTAACACTTCCCGTTGGAGTTCTGCCAGCACCTCCTGCCGGAAGTACCTGCCGCTGCGTTGGTTACGTCCTGACGCGGCCCACGCAGGGCGGCGAAAGCTGTTACCCTGAGATTCCTTGATT
>DATLUO010000022.1 GCA_035533075.1 Pirellulales bacterium
GCCCGGACCGCATCAACTACACTTCACGCGGCCGAGAATGAGACATTGGCGGTGGCTGGGGCAGAGTCTGGCCAGGTGGAGGCTGGCACATCGTTCATCTCGGCGGCCAGACGATGCCCCGGTGCGTCCAACCGGGGCATCGCTTGGCCGCCACGTCGTTGATGGGCGCCAGCCGCTTTCTGGCCAAGCTCTGCCCCGGCCACCGCTTGCTCGCGGAAAATGTCTCATTCTCGGCCGCGTGAAGTAATAAGACCTCCGTAAGCGACGTAGGGACGTAAGGTGTTCTCGCCGCGGCGGCGGGTTGCTCTTGCCGCCTGGCGGCGAAAGCACTAGCATCCCGCACCCATGTCGCCTCTTCGCTTCGTACACGAATGCGCCGCGGACGCCATGACGCAGGTGGAAAGGATTCCAGATGGCAGCCACTTTGGCCCAGCTCGCGGAACTCGTCGACGGCACCCTTTTCGGCCCGGCCGACTTGCAAATCCACGGCGCGGCGACGCTCTCGACGGCAACCGCAAACCAGATCACCCTCGTCGATTCGCCCGACAAAGCGCATCGGCTGCAACACTCGGTCGCGGCGGCCGTGGTGGTGCCGCGGCAATTCGTGCCCGAACCTTGGCCGACGATCCAGGTCGACGACGTGCATGCCGCGTTTGCCAAGATCGTCTGCCATTTTCGCCCGGTGCGGCCTCCGCGGCGAATCGGCGTCAGCCGGCACGCAATCGTCAGTCCGTCGGCGCAGATCGGCCCCGACGTCGACGTCCACGCGGGGGCGACGGTAGGCGACGACGTTGCGATCGGCCAGGGGAGCACCATCCACGCGGGCGCGCGGATCATGGCGGGTTGCCGCATTGCCGAGCACGTCACCATTTTTCCCAATGCGGTGCTCTATGAAGGGACGGTCGTCGGGCCGCGGACGGTGATCCACGCCAATGCCGTGCTGGGGGCTTACGGCTTCGGCTACGCCGTGGTCGACGGCAAGCACCAGTTGTCGGCCCAGCTCGGCTACGTCGAGATCGGGGCCGACGTGGAGGTGGGCGCCTGCACGACGATCGACCGCGGCACCTACGGCCCCACCGTCATCGGCGAAGGGACGAAAATCGACAACCAGGTGATGATCGCCCACAACTGCCGCATCGGCCGCCACAACATGCTCTGCTCGCAGGTCGGCATCGCCGGCAGCACGACGACCGGCGACTATGTGGTGATGGCCGGACAGACCGGCGTCCGCGACCACGTGCAGATCGGCGATCGGGCGGTGGTGGGCGCCAAGTCGGGAGTGCCCAACGACATCGACGCCGGGGCCGTGGTGTTCGGCATCCCCGCCCGGCCGGAACGCCACCAGAAGCTCATCCTGGCCGCGATTGCCCGTTTGCCCGAATTTCGCCGTCAACTGAAGGACGTCGAGGCCGCCGTCGCCAGGCTGGAGGCGCGGCCCGGCGCCGATGGACCCAGGGCGGTGGCATAAGCGATGGCCACGCTATCCGAGCAGACCGGGCGACCGACCGCCGCGCCGGGCGAGCCGATCGGCTTGATGGCCGGCTGGGGACGCTACCCGCTGGTCATCGCCGAGGCGATGCGCCGCCAGGGTTTCGAGGTCTATTGTCTGGGCGTCAAGGGACATGCCGACCCCTCGATCGCCGAATGCTGCGCCGATTTTCAGTGGATCGGGCTGGGCAAGATCGGCGGGGCCTGCCGCTATCTTGTCCGCCACGGCGTGCGGCGCGCGGCGGTGGCGGGCAAAATCCACAAGCACCTGCTGTTTCAGCGCGCCGCGTTCCTCAAGCACCTGCCCGACTGGCCGACGCTCGCCGCCTTCTACCGACACTTTCTGCTGCACCAGCGCGACCTGCGCGACGACACGCTGATGAGCACCATGTTGGGCATGTTCGCGCGGGCCGGAATCACGGTTTGGCCCCCGACTGACTTTGCACCGGAGTTGCTCGTGAAACTTGGCCAATTGACGCGCCGCGGGCCTTCGCAGCCCCAGCACAACGACATCGCCTTCGGTTGGCGGTTGGCCAAAGAGATCGGGCGGCTCGACGTGGGTCAGAGCGTGGCCGTGAAGGGCGCCACGGCCCTGGCGGTGGAGGCGGTGGAGGGGACCGACCAGTGCATTCGCCGGGCAGGCGAACTTTGCAAGCAGGGCGGCTTCACCGTGGTGAAGGTCGCCAAGCCGCAGCAAGACATGCGTTTCGACGTGCCGACCGTCGGCCTGCGGACGCTCCAGACCATGCGTGAAGCCGGCGCCACGTGTCTGGCGATCGAAGCCGGCAAGACGGTGATCGTCGACGAGTGCGACGTGGTGCGTTTCGCCGACCAGCACGGCATCGCCATCGTGGCCCTCTCGGCCGACGGCGAGCATGCCTGACGCTTGGCCTCGCTCGCCGGACGGATACAATTTGTCAGGCGGCCCTTTGTCATACTCGTCACGTCATCAGGAGGACGCGCCGTGAGCACGTCGCGCGACGCGGAACGTCATGTGGAAGACGTCGAAATCCGCGGTCATATAATCGACAGCCTGATTCTGCCCAAGGTGCTCGACATCATCACGAGCCGCGGTGGATCGTTCCACATCAAGCGGATCACCATCGGCCAGGCCCGCCGCGATCCCAGCTACGCGCTCGTCGAAGTCTCGGCCCCCGAGGCCGAAGGGCTGGCGGACATCCTCAGCCAGATTGCCGATCATGGGGCCGTGCCCGCCACCGCCCACGACTGCCAGCTTGCCGCCGCCGATATGGACGGCGCCTTCCCCGAAGGCTTCTACAGCAGCACCAATCAGCGCACCGAGGTGCGGCTGGCCGGACAGTGGTTCGCCGTCGCCGACCAGGAAATGGACTGCGGCATCGTCGTCGATCTCCAGCGCCACTCGGCCCGATGCGTGCCGATGATCGAGATTCGCTCGGGCGAGCAGGTGGTGATCGGCCACAGCGGCGTGCGGGTCTTGCCGGAAGAGCGGGCCGCCGAGCGGAAGATGTTCGAGTTCATGGGCAGCGCCGTCTCGACCGAGAAACCGAAGGGGCTGGCGGTGCGAGAGATTGCCCGTGAATTGGCCCGCACGCGCCAGGCCCGCGGCCGCGCGTTGTTGGTCGGCGGACCGGCCATCGTCCACACCGGCAGCACCGAGCACGTTTGCCACCTCATCCGCGAAGGCTATCTGCACGTGCTCTTTGCCGGCAACGCGCTGGCCACGCACGATATCGAGCAGGCATTCTTCGGCACCAGCCTCGGCGTCCACATGGAGCAGGGCATTCCGACCGAGGAAGGCCACGAGCATCATCTGCGGGCCATCAACCGCATTCGCCGCTTGGGCGGCATTCGCAAGGCGGTCGAAACCGGGGCGCTCACTTCGGGCATCATGTATGAGTGCGTCCGCCACAACGTCGACTTC
This sequence comes from Pirellulales bacterium, assembly GCA_035533075.1. Classification (NCBI taxonomy): domain Bacteria; kingdom Pseudomonadati; phylum Planctomycetota; class Planctomycetia; order Pirellulales; species Pirellulales bacterium. The sequence continues at coordinate 3,392 of DATLUO010000022.1, forward strand.
CTGCTGGCCGGCAGCATCCGCGACGACGGCCCGCTGCCCGAAGTGATCACCGACGTGCTGGTGGCCCAGCGCGAGATGCGGCGGAAGCTGCACGACGTGAGCTTTTGCCTGATGATCGCCACCACCTTGCACTCGATCGCGGTGGGCAACCTGCTGCCGGCCTGGGTCAAGGTGGCGTGCGTCGACATCAATCCCTCGACGGTCATCAAGCTGAACGACCGCGGCTCGTTTCAAACCGTGGGCCTGGTGACCGACGTGGAGCCGTTTTTGCGTTCGCTGGTGGCGGAGTTGAAACAGATTGGTCCGTAGTCCGTGGTCCGTTGTCCGTAGTCCGTGGTCCGTGGTCGGTGGTCCGTGGCAACTGACCACGGACCACGGATCCGGCATCGGTCGTGATATCCACTATGACGTCCCTCCCCCATATTTTGATGTGCCCGCCGGACTTCTACGGGATTGAATATGAAATCAATCCCTGGATGAGCCGGCTTCGGCAAAGCGACCGGGCGGTCGCCCAGCGGCAATGGAGCGACCTGCGGGCGTTGCTCGAACGTTTGGGGGCCCGGATTTCGACCTTGGAACCGGTGCAGGGGTTGCCCGACCTGGTGTTCACGGCGAACGCGGCCATGATTTATCATCGACGCGCGGTGCTAGCGCATTTCCGCCATGCACAGCGGCAGGGCGAAGAGCCGATCGACGAAGCCTGGCTGGCCGGCCACGGGTTTCAAGTCGAACACGCTCCCAGCGGCGTGTACTTCGAGGGGGCGGGCGACGCGCTGTTTTGCGGCGAAACGTTGTTCGCCGGCTATCGCATTCGCAGCGACGCGCGGGGGCATCAGCAGATCGGCGAGATGCTCGGCTGCCACGTCATTCCGCTGGAGTTGGTCGATCCGTATTACTACCACCTCGACACGTGCTTCTGCCCGCTCGCGCCGGGCTGTGCGATCTACTACCCGGCCGCCTTCGATGAATACGGCGCCAAGGTCTTCCAGCACGAGGTGGACGACCTGATCGCGGTGCCCGAAGACGAAGCGCGGCGGTTCGCTTGCAACGCGGTGGTGGTTGGCCGGCACGTGGTTACGAACACCGGCTCGCCCACCTTGCACGCCGAGTTGCGCGAGCGCGGCTTCGAGCCGCACGAAACGCCGCTCGACGAGTTCGTCAAAGCGGGCGGCAGCGCCAAGTGCCTCACCCTGCGGCTCGACGGCGAGGACGCCGCGGGCTGGAAGCACGAGACGTGATTCACCACCACGTCCAATATCCGCCGTACCAGCCGGGCGGATAGGTCACGCGATAGTCGTAGCCGCCGAAGAAGGTTCCGCCCGGCGGGGCAAAGGGACCCGCACTGCCGCGAAAGTAGCTGTTCTGCATTCCGTAGCGGGCAGCGGGGGCGGAACTCGACGACACGGGATAATTGGGCTGCCGGGCGGTGAACGGGGCATACGTTCCATACGGCGCGTAGTAGGCGCCGTAAGGTGCGTAACCCGCGTATCCGGCCTGACCGCCATAATAGACGCGGGCGGGCGCAGGGCATTGACCATACGACTCGACTGCCAGGCCACCCAGCGCGATTGCCAGCGAAAGCACGACGACTCTCATGCCACACCTCCTGAAGTTCTTCGCCGGCGAAGGGGAACGACTATTTGCAATGTAGGTCATCCGGGGCACGTTTTCAAGCGTGGCGTAACGGGATCTCACGGTCTCGGCAATTGTGGGCACCATCCGCGGTCGCGCCTGCTGGCGACGCGGTCAGCTCGCGGCCAATCGCTGGCCTACGTATCGCCAAATCGCACGCGGAGTGCTGTGCCGCTGGAAGAATTCCTGGGCCTGCCGGCCGATCTGCCGGCAGGCGTCGCGGTGCGCGCGGCACCACTCGATCTGGTCGATCAGATCGGCATAGTCGTCGCGGCAGGCCACGTAATGCTCGCCCGCCACCAATCGCTCTTCCAAGGGCGCGATGAAGAGGTCGGGCGAAATCGTGCAAACTCCCAACCCCAACAGTTGGTGCTGCCCCCGATCGAGATGGTGATTGTCGGCGCCGGGCACGCAAACGGTCACCAGCGAATCCGCCGCGCGCCGCCAATAACCGGGCCGATCGGTCCAATCATCGTCGAGCGCGGCCCCATACCGCTCCTGCAGCACGCGCCGCGCGTGCTGCCGGCGGGCCGTCTTTCCACCCGGCAGCTTTTCCTCCAGGTAATCACGCTGGCTGTACACGACGCGCCCGCCCTCCGCGCGATACCGGAGCTCGCGGCATAACCGCTCGTATTCGTGCCAGTCGAGAAAGCTGGTGATCGGGAACGAGCCGATGCCGGGAAACGGGGCGAACAGCGGCGTGTAGGTGAACCGCAGCCAATGTTCGAAGCCGCCCACCGCCGCATCGACGAGCACGTAATCGCTGATGTCGATCGCTACCGGCACGCCATCGACCCGCAGTTCATAGGCCGACCAGCAGAGCATGCCCAGCGCCGCGTCGAAAACAACCTCGATTTCCGGCAACGCCCGCAACGTCGATACGACGTATCTCCAGGCTTCCAGGTGGCAGCTCCACTCGCCGTGCGCCAGGGCGACGCTTTCCGGCGGAAGGCGGACTTGTTTGGGCAGCATGGCACTCCTCTCTGTAGATGAGGGATGAGGGATGAGGGATGAGGCCTCGAGGATCAATGGGCCTCATCCCTCATCGCTCTACCCACCTTGACCAAAAACTCGCTCCACCGCTCGGCCATGGCCTGGGCCGTGTAATGTTGCCAAGCCACGCGCTTGGCCCGTTCGGCGACCGCCTGGCCTTCGGGCCCCAGGGCGCGGCGGACGGCCACGGCCAGCTCGCCGGGCGAGGCGCCGACACGCACGCCGACGACCATTTGCCCGTGCAACTCCTCTAATTCGGGCACGGCCCCGACGCGGGTGGCCACGGCGGGCACGCCGCACAGCCAGGCTTCGGTGAGGGCCAACGAAAAGCCTTCGCTCGGGCTGGCCAGCACGAACACGTCGAGCGCGGCCAGCGCGTCGCCGATCTGCTCGACCGGCGGCACGAAGATACTGTTCGGGGCGATGGCGCAAACCTCGGCCTCGACCTCGTTCTCGTGCGCCCCGCCGCCGACGTAAACAGCGCGGAAACGCCCGCCCAGTTCCCGCGCGGCGAGGGCCGCGGCGAGCGGGTTCTTTTCCCACGAGAAGCGGCCCACGTAGCCCAGCAGCAAATCGGCCTGGGCGGCGCCCCATTGCCGCCGCGTTTCGTCGCGCGGCACGGTCGGCGCGCAGCGTGCATGGTCGGCGCCGTTGTGAATGACGACGGCCCGCGAATCGCGGAATGCCGCGGCGGCCGCCTTGGAAACGCCCACGAGGTGCTGCGCGGCGTACTTGCCGCCGTCGAGCATGCGCGCCGTGCTCGGCGCCGAGCCATGCGCCACGATCACCACCTCGCCCGAGAACCGCCGCGCGGCCATCAGCCGCGCGAAATGGCCCGAGCCCCAGGCCACGATCACATCCGACCGTTGGCACAGCGCCTCCAGCGCCGCCTCGGCCGACTCGAACCGAATCACGCCATCCGCCTCTCCCTCGCGGAGAGGGCCGGTGTGAGGGTCCTTTTCTCCCTCTCCCTCCGGGAGAGGGCTGGGGTGCGGGCGCGTCCCATCCGGCCCGCCGAACAGCGGCGCAAACTCCGCGGCCTCGGCGCACATCCTGGCATCCGCCGGCGCCGCGTTCAACAGCGCCACTCCCGCCGGCACGACCCTCTCACGATCCAAATACCGCAGCAGATTGACGATCCATCGTTCCGCGCCGCCCAGGACGAGGTTGGGCGTGACGAATCCCACGCGCACCCGCCCATCGCCTGCCCCGCGGTGCGGTCTGTAGGGAACGCCCTCGGTGGCGTTCCAGGCCACACCCTGCGCGGCGTTCCGCGGCCGCAATGCCTCCGCGGCGTTCCGTAAATCCGCGGCGGCCTCGTAGGCCGACAGCAGGTCATTGGCCGTGAACGGCCGCGGCTGGGCAACGGTGGTCCGCAGTTCGCAGCCCGAGCAGGTGCGGTCCGTCACCAGGCCGTCGCGGGCTCTGACCGCCGGATGCCGGCAAGCATACAAGCCACACCTCCCCACGGCCAAGCGGTAGCGGCAACTCGCCAGCTTGGCGAACGCCTGTCGGGTGCCTCCCATATCGTTGCCGCCGCTCATCGCTTTCTCGAAACAAGACGTTTTGATAGAGAACACCTTGATGGACTCTTCTCCCTCACCACACCAGAGCGCCGAGCGGACACTCGCACTTCGCCCCGCCCGCGTTGAGCCATTGGCAGGATGGCCTTCCTAGGCCGTCGCTTCGCCTATTTCCGCTCGGGACGGTCGGAAGCCGATCCTCGCAATGTCCGCTCCCCAGACGATCCTCGATTCCTCAGTCGTAATACGTCGTCCATCTGCACGGACGCGGACCTTCACGAACGACCAGCACCACGCGGCCAAACTTATCGAACTCCTGATAGAGCACACCGTCGCGCTCGCATCGTTCCGCGCCGCTAGCGGCGCCCCGGCTGGCGACGGCGCGTGGGGTCGGCAACGCTGTACACGCCGCCAGAAGCGCGAGCACGCCGTGAAACACTCCGCGGCGCGAAACGACCACCGAATCCGTCATCATGGCTGATCCTTTCTGAAGTCAGAAGATTTCGATAATTCGCCATGCCCCATAGACACACACCCGTTTCAATGTCCTCTCCAAGCCACTATTCAACAATTGCAGTCTCCCGCCGGTCCCGGCACGGACTGGCGAGCCAGGCGGTTTTGGTGCGGCACCCCTTCGGAGCCGCGTTCGAGGATGGAGACGACAGGATCTCCCAAGTTCCTGGGGAACCCCGATTCTCCATCGGCGCATGTTCTTCGACCCAGGCCGGCTGCGTGCATCGCACCAGGGCGATGCTGCACCGAGGCCCCAGCTACGCGAAGCACAGGGGCGCCGACATTGGTTCCTTCGAGGCTCAATTACATGGCACTTGGACTGGCTGTCTGCGCTTCGCAACGTCGGTTGCCCGACGCCGCGCAAGACTCGCTTCCAGTGGTTGGTTAGACCCTCCTGGGCGGGCTTCGACCCGCAGGACTCCTACGGAAGGGTTTCGATTTGCTCCCTTATATTTCTACCTCCTTTCCCGAGTTCCGCTTGGCGCGATCCCGTTTCTTTGCCCTCGTACACTATTATAGACAGCTGCCCAACTTATTTTCTTACACTGCCCTACTGGTCACGTGCTCGGTCGGCGGAATTCGCGTTTGCCTGCTTGCTTGTGTTAACCCAGCATTGCGGCAACTTTGATTGCAGGCGCTCAATTGCGCGTTCGGAGAGCGCGCATCCACGGACGGAAAGGTAGGCCAGTCCGTTCATTGATTCTAAGTGGCGCAATCCTCGATCTGTGATGTTCGTTTGGTCGATCGTCAATGAGTACAAGCTGCGGCACATCGCCAACTCGGCAAGACCGGAGTCGGTGATGCGAGCGCCGAAGACGAAGAGTACTTCCAGCTTACGTAGATCCTTTATGCGCAAAACGGCGTCATCGGTAATCGGCGCGTTAACGACCCAAAGCTCTTTGAGCCCCTCAAGCTTGCAAACCTCCTTTACGCCGCGATTGGTTAAAGGCGAGCCATCAAACTTAAGAACCTCGAGCCCGCGGCACGCGCGCAGCCGAGCGGCCGTCTCACCGGCGACCAGCGTACGGTAAAAATGGAGTTCCACGAGGTCGCGGCATCCGGCTAAGTGCCGAAGCCCGCAATCAGATACGGGCGCGTCGATAAAAGCCAAGAACTTCAGCTTTCGCAGCGAGGCCACGTGCAGCAAGTCTGCATCATGAATCGACCCGTTCGACAGAGTCAGATATCTGAGCTCCGGCAATCCGGCGAGAAACGCGAGACCATGTTCGCTGAGGCGTACGCGCGGGGCGATCTGCACTCTAACGACATTGTCGAAGAAGTCGTCGCCAAGGAGCGACCTCGCCAACCGCCAGCCCGTTGCGCCGCGCGGACGAGCCTCCGCCTCCCAATCGTAAGTGAACGACCCTCCAATTTCTTGTATCTGCTTCGCGGATAAACGCTCACGGCGCTTCGCGTGAATGCGCGGAGCGGCCACCGCTAGCAGGAACGAAATGATCGTCAGAACAAGGATTACCGTGCGAAGCGTGAAGCGGCCGCGCAAGTGGATCGGGAGCGTCAGCCAGCGCGCGTTCGGCCGACCTCTATGACCCGAACTGGCCTCTTTCTTTAGTGATCTCACGGGTAGTCACGGGCGCTTGAACGTCGTAGGCCCTGTGCTAGCGTCAATCGTCGCCTTATCGCACGGCGGGCACGACTGGCAGGGCTTGGGCTTAGGAAAGTTGATTTTCCAACTAACGATAGTATCGGTGTTTCCCTTGTTGTACGGTGTAGTGCCGATGCGGAGCGTACCGGCTGGTGGATCGGGAACACACTGACAGGATTTGCACACGACGTCGCAGAAGAAGACGAATTCCACTTCATTGCAGTTCTCCTTTTTCGTTTTGTCCGTAGTGACATCATGTTTGAAGAAGCTCGTTTTTGCGTGCGTGCATCCACTCGGAAGATTGAAGAGGTAATCCAACTTACCGACCTTCGGGACCCCAACCTCGTGGGCCAGCATCTGCTCCTCGCTGACCAAGTCGCATTCCTTACCTGTCCACGATGAGAAGTCCACGATAATTAGGTACGTGCTTTGGCCGCCGGAGCATCCGTCTCCATAGATCGCGGCGTAATCGGTCTTCGCGACACGGTCACCGATCTTAAACGGGGTGCTCGCATGGGCCTCGCAGTCGAGGCCCAGAGGGTCTGCGGCGCCAATCGGTCCGTTGCCCGCATAACGATATAAATTCGGGTCACCAACGTCAATGGGCACTAGGTCCGCAGTAAGCCAAGTACCGAGAACTGGAATCAGGAACCGATATCGGACGTAGTAGACTCCAACGCCGCTGTCCCACGCGTAGGCACCGAAAAGAGTTGCCCAGTCATACGCGGAAGTAGCGATTACAGCGAAATCGCCCCTGAGAAACGTGGGCTGTCCATAGGCAGCGTAGAGATAGCGTTCGACGACATTTGCACTGGTGTCGGTGGTGGCTGTGACATTCGAATTTGGATCTTGCAGTGCGTAGAGGCGCTCCGTGTTACGATCCCGTACGAGCAGGTCATTGATGTTTCGCAGGCCCCAGACAAACTGCCGATCAGACGTCGTCTCTGCGCTAACGCGCCCCTCGAGGGTCTGCCAGTTCAGCGAGAGGTAGTAATCCCGCGACGTGCCAGCAGCAAGCGTGGAAACGCGCCGGCTCTTGCCGTCGTACGCGTTTTGCTGGATCGGCGCACCGCTGCTCAAAACTTGGACCATTCGGTTCCACGCGTCGTACGTTGCCTGGGCCGCGGTCGATGGAGCGGTCGGTTGCGGAAACTGAGTCGCGTTCCCAGCATGATCATAGGCAGGTATGACCCAGCCGCCGCCGGTGAGGTCGGTGATCTCGTTCACGGCGTTCTCCGTTCCTCGTTTTCCGTTCCCGTTCCGTTTTCCGCGCCCAGCGCCTAGCATCCAATTGCACGCCCAAGTACTCCAATTACCAGCCAGAGCAGACCCGCTAGTACAGATAAAAACGCGGTGGCCAAGCGCGGCTTGCGTACTAAAGCAAATACGGCTGCTAGTAACATCGCGGCGGACACTACCCCGAACAAGCGATTTGCCGGAGCTGCGTCAAGGATAAAATAGACGGGGCCCCAAAGTACATTGTTCATGACAGTTCTCCTGAGCTACGGGTTGAAGCGTGTGTATGCCGTGCGGCCCGGACGCCGAGTCGCCGGCTAGAGCAACAGGCACGTCGCACCGCCTGATCTTTTCAGCGTTGGATGCGCTCCGTGGTTTGATCCTAAACAACATTCGCGGGACAGCCTTTCCCGTTGTTTGGAGGTCGCCATGTGAGGTATGTATTGAGCATGCCAGCAGCGTTACACCAATTGAACGGGACCACGTCAACAAAATAGTGCGAAAGCGTGTCAATCGGACCGACAGGTGCAACCTCATCGGGTGTTCCGGCAGCGGCACCACCCGTTATCAATGTGCCGGCGGCGTCGTAACAACATTGCTGTCCTGGTCCGCCGTCGACTGTTGGTATCGATCGCACACATTCGTTCGCCCCCGGGTGAAACGTTTGGCTCGCCTCTTCTGGATCGTACCAACCGGGAGTTCCAGCGGCAGGAATGGTGCATGGACAGTTGGGGAGGGTAGCGAGCCATCCTGCGCCGGCCGAAGCCTGCGAATTGGCCCAGTCCTTGCACTTCTGCGCATCCGTCTTGCTGCCGAGATTCGGCGGAGGACAGCCTGGTCGATACTGGAGGCCACTGGGATCCGTTCTCGTTATTGGGGAGTCTCCTGCATATGCATATAAGTTCGGTGACGGCGGCATGCTGCCAAGCGGGTCTCGCGAGATAAAACCGCCAAGTATTGCATGAAGCCAACGGTGGCGAACTACATATAAGCTAGTAACTGCTGCCCAATGATAGCTGCCAAAAAGGAGTTGCCAGTCAAATCTAGATGAGGAGATCACAACGAACGACGAGTTACGGAAAACCGGCGAACCATAAGCTGCGTAACTATACCGCTCCTGCACGGCACCGCTGGGGTCGCAAATTGCGGTGACATTCCAGTTGGCATCCTGCATCGAGTAAAACCGCTCGCTGCCCCGATCGCGAAGAACGAGGTCGTCAATGTAGCGCATGCCCCAGACGAACTGCTGATCGGGAACAGCGGACGTCCCGACGCGCTCCTCCACACACTGCCATTCCGCGGTGTAATAAAAGTGCATCAGTTCCGCCGGCGTTGACTCGGTCACGCGGCGGCCTTCACCGTCGTAGGCGCTTTGCTCGATGAGTGTTCCACCGCTGGAAACAGATGTCATCCGATTCCAGGCATCATAAATCGCGGCGTCAGCGGTTATCGGCACACTTGCCTGGGGGAATTGAATCGTATTTCCGGCGGCATCATAGGCCGGCACGACCCATCCGCCGCCGGTGATGCCGGTGATCTCATTGGCCGCGTTCGCCGTGCGGGTTTGCTGAAGCGTCCAAGCGCCGCCGGTGTCCGCCTGGTTGAAGGTCGACCAGTTTCCGGTCGCGTCGAGTCCCCAAGCCTGCGTAAGATCTTCCGTGCCCGAAACGATGCCGGTGTTAGTGGAATTAAGCTGACCGCGATCGAGGCGGGCCAAGCGGTACAGCCCATCATGGGCATAGAGTTCGTCCAAGAAGACGCCCGCGCCTTCAGCGACCGTGTTCTTGCGCCACAGGCGATTGCTGGCGCGGTCGTAGCCGTGCTGGATGCGGTCGAGGTCGGCGTTCGTGGCCGTGTTGTACCAACGGTTATCGGCGACCCGATTGAACCGGTCGAGACCCGTGTAGGGATCGATGCCCGCGCCGTTGATGAGCGACCAGGCAAGCTGCGGCTGCGGCGAAGTGGCCTGCACGAACGTGTCGGCGCCAATCCGCGTATAATCAACCAGGTGCGTGCCGTCGCTGTCGATCAGGCTTGCCACTCGGCTCAAGGTATCGTCGATCTCACCGGCGGCGCCGTAACTCATCGTCACCAGCCGGCCGTTGGGATAAAGCAATCCCGTGGGGCGGATGGTGTTCGCCGAGCCGTCGGCGTATTGATAGCCGATCATGACAGACGTGCTGGTGTCGACGGACCCGTTGTGTTCCTGATACTCGGCTGTGCATTGCTCGAACGAGTTGTAGACGCGCAACACGTCGTTCACGACGTTCGTGCCTGCGGTGTCGGAGAAGCTGGCGACGTGCCCCAGCATCCCACGGATCTCGTACGTGCGGCCAATGCGAAGCACGGAGCCATCGACTCCCGAACCGAGCGTGGTGATGCTGTCAAAAATGTCGCGCCCAAGGAAATCGTGACCGTAAGCATGGACCGTGCCGTTCTGGTCGGCCAGTTGCTTGCGCTCGCTCTGACGGTTGACTAGGTAAGACACCGTGCCGCCGTCGGCGTAGACCATCGACGATAGCACGTCATTGCGCGCCACGTCCGAGGTGCCGAGAGTTGTGCCGTAATTGAAGGTCGTGAGCTGATCGCCGGTGGTGGCATTCAAGGCTTTCATCGTAGCCATGAAATTATCGGCGGTGTAGGTCCATTGAACCGTGACATTTACGTCACCCGTTGAAGGCTGGCCTTGCTGGTAGTTGCGAATGAACTGCATGCGACGACCGGCATCGTCCAGCGTGGTCTGCGTGACGGTGGACGCTGAGTCGATGGTCTGATATGGCTCGCCCCGGCTGTTGTAGAGAGTCAGCGTCACCAGCACTGAGTCGGAACTAGCGGGAACCGCGGCGGGTCGCGCGAACGGGGCGTCGCCATTCGTGCCGTATTCGGCCACCGCCTGGTTGCGGCCAACGCCATCGGGATACATGGCCGCGTAGGTCACCCGGGCCTGCGGCTGCGGCCCGCCGGGTTCCGTCAAGGGCCCCAGGCCGGCGGCGTTATGGAACCGCTGGCGAATGGTGGTTTGGATGCCATCGCTCGCCTCATTCCAAGTTGCCTCGACTTGCTCGACAATGCTGGCGCCGCTGATATCGGCCGCTTGCCCGTAGGTGGGCGTGGTGGAATAGTAGCCAACGTACTGGACCGTTTGGCGATTCAGCGCGTCGTACACTGGCTTGGTGAAGGCGCTGGAACCAGCCGGCAACTGCATCATCACATTGCCTGTCGGGTCGTACCAGGTATTGTCGGTCAGGGAGTTGCCGACCGCTCCGGTATTTGGATCGACGCCGTAGCGGATGCTTTGATAGACGCGACCACGGTTGTCGTAATTTGTCGCCGAGCGGCCGATCAACGTGCCGGTTGCCTGCGCGTGACGATCGACGCGCATGATGCGATCCATCGTGTCGAACGTGTTGACCTGATACGAGTCCTGCGCCAGGTTGATTTGCACCTGACGATTGCGCCAGTCGTACTGCATGGCGGTGACGCGGTTGTTGGCCGAACTGCCGTCGACGGGCATGGGCTGCTGCGTCTGGTTGCCATCGCCGCCGCCCGCGCCGCTGTCGTAAACATTGATCTGCACGGCGACCATGTTGTTGCCGGCCACACCACCGCCAGTCGGGTCGGTGTCGGTGGCGCCAGTGTCATTCGTGCCGATCCAAATCGAGAGCGGCAGATTGCGCGCATCATGCACCGTGCGGGCGATCGTGCCGCCGCCGTTGACCACGCGGTTTTGCCGGCCGATCGAATCGAAGCCGAAATCGGTCTCGTTGTAATTGACGCCTTTCGAGCCGCTCCCGCTCGCGGGTATCAAGAAGTAAACCTGGGTGGCGGTTTGCTGGTCGTTGTCGCTGAAGACATCGTGCGTCCAGCGAACATAGCTCGATTGGCCGAACGTGTCGCTGGGCAGCAAGGGCCCGGCCGTGCTTGCGCGCGTGGCCGAGATCTCGTTGGTGATGTTGCCATCGCCGTCCCTGATGGTGATGGCAACCGGATTGACGAGCGTGTAGGTGTAATTCGGCCCCGTGCCGGTGGCGTAGGCTTGGGCGGTGCGGACCTGCATGTTGACATCATCGAACACCGCCCATGAAGCGCTTCGCACGACGGTGGCCACTCCGCCCAAGTCGATCGCGTGCGAGGGACCGAGCGATTGGATGGTGCGCCCCAGATTGTCGAGCGTGAAGTCTGTGACGAGCGCCATGCCGGTCGCGTCGTCCACGCGCCGCAGAAGGCCGCCGGTCACAATGTCCGTGACGAACTGCGTAACAACCCCACGCTCATTCGTCGAAGACGCGGCATTGCCCCAGTGGTCGAATTGGTCGACGCGGCTTTCGGCCACGCCCGAACCGTTCTGGCTTGCTGGGACGATCGGCCAAATCGTCGTCCGCTGCTGAACGGCCGTCGTGCCCGAGAAGAAGGTATAGGCCAGGTTCGTCGTGACCGGCTGCGTGCCGGCGTCATCGCGATAAGCGGTAACCGCGGTGGTGGGATAGATTGTCACTCCGCCCGCCGACACTTGCGTGTACTCGTACTGCTCGAGCACGATCGGCGTGCCGCCCGTGCCCTGCTGGACCGACTCGCTCTGCGTATATCCGGGCGCCGTCGAGCCGTAATAACTGTACCTGCGGATCAACCCGCTGTTCGCGTTGTAAACGATGCCGAGATTGTTTTGCGTGTCGTCAAAGCTGGCGACCGCCGAAGGATAGGCGTACTGGTCCACATCGGCGCGGTCGTTGAAGTGGACTGCCTCAATCCACTTCTGCGACCCGCTGGCGAGCTGCTTCAGAAGGACGCCCTGGACGAAGTTCGAATACGCCGTGACCACGCTGCCATCGGGCCGCGTTTCGACCGTCTTGGTTTTCCAGTTGTTGAAATCGTTGAAGTAGCCAGGGTTGGTGTTCGTCGTGAAAGCGAACCGGTGGGTGTAGAGCCCGCCATTTGTGGTTTCTAACGTGACGTGGCGATCGGCATCGTATTCCAGGTAGAGGTCGGCGAAGCCGGCCACCTGCGCATCGGTGGCCGTCAGCGGATTCAGCCCGGCGGCCAACATGCGGTCGTAGGCGGCGCTGTTCACCACGTATTTCAAGCAGTGCGGCAGCGCTCCGCCGCCCGTGGTCGTCCAATAGCGGTAATAATGATCGTCGATCGTCTGCCAGGCAGTGCCATTCCAAGTCTGCACGGTGGCCGATTGCAGATCGCCCGGCAAGCCGTTGGGATCGCCGCTGCCGTAGTAGGCGTAGAGCGCCTGCCGCACGTTCTGCCACGCGCCGCCGCCTACCTGCCGCCGGAACAACACGCCGGCCAGATCGACGCCGGTAAAGCTGTACAAGAACGACTCGATCGTGGTAACGCCGCCGCTGGTATAGCTGCGCTGCACCTCGCCAATGCCCAGGGTGGTGGCAGGCGCGTAGCTGGTGACCACGATGGCCTGACCGCCGGCAACGCTCTGGCTCTTCAACAGCCCCGGATTGGGGGAGCCAGCATTAAAGTCGTTGAAGATGGTAAGCTGGCCGTTGGGGGCGGCGAAGTTGAAGACGCCCGCGGTGGCGTCGTGCGTGAGCGTGTTCTTCGTGCCGAAGCGGCCGACGTAAACGCCGTTGATCATATCAAACCAGTCGGTCGAGCGCGTGCCGCGGACAACCATGATCGTGCTCGCCCCTAGTTGCATAAGCTTGGGCAACTGCCGTACCAGCCAATTATAGCCGTTGCCGTAATCCCAATCGCCACCCAGGCGGTTTGAAAAGATGCGCGTATGGCCGAATTCCTGGCCGAAGCCGGAGGCGGTAAGATCCGTGTTGGCGAGCGTGATTTCGCCGTTGCCGTATCGCACCGGGCGGTCGCTGTAGGTCGGAATGTGCATCGGGCTGTTGGGCACCGACGTCAGCGGCGAGGGCGTCGGCGTCATCGTGCCGCCATCTTCGCACGGGCAGGGGCAGACACAGTGGCAATCCGTCGTGCAGTCAATGGGACCCGCAGCCGCGCGACGAAGAGGAGCTGGAGCTGCCGCCGGCCATGAGGGCCATGGCGGCCCGCTCGGCGGCGGTCGGTTGGGCGGAGATGTCGTAGCGCGCGGCGGCTCCAGGCTGGAAAGCCGGACCTACGGCCGCGCGGATCGGCTTGAGGGTAATGGTTTCCGGCCACCGGCAGCCCGCGGCCAGAGAGCCGTCGAGCCGAAGGGTGATGGGCTGGTCGATGGCGGCCGAAGACGTGCCGGTCCAGCGCGGGCCGGGCACGCCGCCTTCCAGCGCGGCGCTCAACTCAAGCTCGCGAAGGCGCGGACGCGCGCTGAGCGTCGCGCGGTACAGCCGGCAGTGAGGGTCGAACTGGACCTCCCAGCGGCTGACGGCAGCGTCGCGGTCGACGAGGTCGAGAATGTAATCGCCGTCGAAGCGGGCGGCGTCCTGGCAGGTTTCCGGCCGCACGCCGGAGATGGAGAGGCGGAGCTGGTCGGGAAG
>DATLUO010000023.1 GCA_035533075.1 Pirellulales bacterium
GAGAGAGCCGGCTTCGCGGTCGAATTCGAGCGAAACGACGCCTTCACAACAACCAAGCGAGGCGTCGTCGCAACCGGCCTCGTAGAGTCGGTTGGCCAGCTCTTCGCTGACATCGTCCAGCCCCTCAAGGATTACCGTAAAGGCAAAAGTGGCGACTGCGACAGTCATAGGCTTCACCATGTTAATGAGGGCACATGTCCACCGCACGGCGTATGCGCCGCGCGTGCTCGATCGGACGCTTCGGCGTCGAGTAAACCGACCTTTTGCAGCCGCCGCGGCTCGCCGCCGAACAGAACAGGATGCCCCACGCGTGGCCGCCCGAGATCCGCACCGTCCAGCCGTGCTTCTCGGCATAGGCAACCGCGGCCTCAACGTCTTTATCGGGGTGCCGCGGTCTGGCCATCAACCAATTGTAGTCAAGCTCCCATGAATGGCCAAGGAAACCCGCAACGCGGCAGGAGCGTTTTGTCCAACCGATGCTTGAACGCCGCGCCCGCCGTGGCATAATGGCAGCGTCAAAGCCGCAAGGCACCGCGAACGAGCCGAATGACCCATGAAAACCTGCCCGGCCTGCTCCGCCGAAAACAACGCTGACAGCAAGTTCTGCGCGGCCTGCGGCGGCGTGCTCGCGCCGGGGCCGGAGGCCACGGTCGATCATAACCCTTCGTCCGCTCATGGCCGGTTCCTGCCGGGAACCAAAATCGCCGGCCGCTATCGCATCGTGTCCCTCGCCGGCCGGGGCGGCATGGGTGAGGTCTATCGCGCCGATTGCCTTGAAGCTCGGTCATCCGGTGGCGCTCAAATTCCTGCCGCCCGGCGTCGCCGAGAGTTCGCGGCGCTTTCAGTTATTTGTGAGCGAGGTGCGCTTGAGCCGGCAGCTCGCGCATCCCAACGTTTGCCGGGTCTATGACATCGACGAGGTGGAGGGCCAGCACTTTCTGTCGATGGAGTTTATCGACGGCGAGGACCTGAAAGGTTTGCTGCACCGCATCGGGCGTTTGCCCAGGGACAAGGGCCTCGAGATTGCCCAGCAGCTTTGCGCGGGTCTGGCGGCGGCCCACGAGAAGGGCGTGTTGCACCGCGATCTGAAGCCGGCCAACGTCATGATCGATGGCCGGGGCCAGGCGCGCATCACCGACTTCGGCCTCGCACGCCTGGAGGACAGTGCCAGTGGCGTCGGCGAGATTGCCGGCACGCCGGCCTACATGGCGTCGCGAACAATTGTCGGCCCCTGGCCGGCCTTGAGAAGGTCTTTGGCTTGGTTCTTGAGCTGGTGGGCTCGGTTCGTTCCGTCAACACAGAATCGCCTTGAACGCTTGGCGTCCAGTTTATCAAGTCTGGTGCTTTTGAGAAGCTCTTGGGCCGCTGCCAGTGCCCACCAGCCCTGCGAAGAGATTGGAAAAGCAGCCATGACCGGTATACTGAAAAAGAGCACAATTTCGCGCCAGCCGCATCGGAGGTGGCCGCGGGAAATTCTACGCTCAACCTTGGCGAAGCCGTGCCGAAAACCGAAGTCACGACGATCCCAAGGGCATTTGTGGTGGGTGCGGGAGCTGTCACGCCGCGTCGCGCATACGTTGCGGAGTCAATAATTGGACTTCTCCCCTTTTCCCCGTCTGGTGATTCAGGCGCTGCGTGAACTGGGCCAGGAGCACGTGACACGAGAGCGGCGAGACCACTTGAAGCGGACGCTTCCAGCCGACGAGCGGCGGGAACTGCTCAACGACCTGCGGCTTGCACCGGCCTGGATGCACCCGATTTTCCGGGAACTCGCCGAGGAGAACGCATGAAGCTCGGCTTCACGACCCATCGTCGCAGCCGGCGCGATTCGAGTATCTCAAACGCTCGGTGAACCGGCCGGCTTCGACGAAATTCTTGCGACGCTGGCAGGGCTGGAACGCCGCATCAATCAAGCCGGCTGGCCATTCAGCGGCTTTCCGACTTGAAGCGATTCTGCTACACACGGGACATCGGCGGATGATATAACAGCAACATGGGAAAGAAAACCGCCCGCCCCTGGCGAATTACCCGCACCGCCATCGCCAAGCTGGCGCGGCAGATCGCGGAGCGCTTTCAGCCTGACAGGATTATCCTGTTCGGCTCGCATGCTTACGGCGAACCGGACGACGATAGCGATGTGGACCTGCTCGTGATCATGCCGGCCAAGAACATGGTCAACCAGGCCGCCAAGATTCGTTTGGCCCTCGATTATGATTTTCCGCTAGACCTCATCGTGCGCACGCCTGAGTACCTTCAAGAGCGATTGAAGATGGATGATTGGTTCGTACGCGAAATCCTCAGCCGGGGAGAAGTCCTATATGAAAAAGGCCACACGCGAATGGATGCGAAAGGCTGAATCCGACTATCGCGTCGCCAAAGAGATCGCCAGCATGAAGCCGATGCCCACCGATGAGGTCTGCCTTCATTGCCAACAAGCGGCGGAGAAGTTTCTCAAGGCTTTGCTGCAGGAGTTGGCTGTCGCCTTCTCCAAAACGCACAATCTTGAAGCCCTCGGAAAGTCACTATCCCTCACCATGCGTCCTTGGTGCGAGAGCGTCTGGGAACCAGGGGCCTCGCTCCGGGTGTCCCGGGGCGGCGGCTGGTACAGCGACTCCGGGCTCTGCCGCGCGGCGTTCCGCTTCAGGTTCACGCCGGTCATCCGGTTCAACTTCCTCGGCTTTCGGCTTGCCCGAGTTCCCCTCCGGTAGCAAGCCTCACGGCAGTGTCGCCAGCGGCACAATGAACGGGAAGCGCGGCATGAGATTATTGATGGACTTCTGGTCAGCCGTGACCAACTGACACCCCTCGCGCTCAGCCAGCGCCACGTAGAGGCAATCGTAATATGCGCTCCGGGTCCATGAGGAGATTTCGATGGCCCGGGCGATCAGGGACGCATGCGGGATCAGGACGGGGTGACTGTTCATCACCTTGGCATAAAGTGGGATTGCCTCCCCGACGGCGATGTCTTTTTGCCGCTCCGCCTTTGTCAGGGCGCCGGCCACCTCATCGATGAAGACGGACGGGGCGACCAGTTCATGGATTTGCCGCTGGTATTCAACGCGCAGCCGGTCGGCTTTCGGCGTGAGTGGACGGGGAATGACCCAGCAGATCGCGACGGAGACGTCAAGGACGTACTTCATGCGTCGTCATCGTCATGCAACAATGCCTGGAACCGGTCGTCGTCCATGACGCCGCGGCTACGGCGGATCTCCTCCGTGATCCGGTCGGCGCGCTCGTCGATCCGGCGGGACGTTTCGGGATCCACCGGGGTGCCGTCGATGATCCGCTTCATCACGGCGTCCAGGTCTGCCAGAACCTGCGGGTCGATGCCCGTGGATTGGGTCTCGGTGTTGCTCATGCCGATATTGTCATTGGACCTGGGATTCTGTGTCAAGGACAGTGCGTAAGAGTTCAAACACGACACGCTGGTGGTATTGCGAAACCGCTCTGCTAAAATCACTTCATGCTCGGAATCGTTGCGCTTAACCTATGAAAACCTGCCCGGCCTGCTCCGCCGAAAACAATGCTGACAGCAAGTTCTGCTCGGCCTGCCGCGGCGTGCTCGTGGCGGGGCCGGAGGCCACGGTCGATCACAACCCTGCGAAGAACGACCCGGATTCGTCCGCTCATGGCCGGTTCCTGCCGGGAACGAGAATCGCCGGCCGCTATCGCATCGTGTCGCTCGCCGGCCGGGGCGGCATGGGTGAGGTCTATCGGGCCGATGACTTGAAACTAGGTCATCCGGTGGCGCTCAAGTTCCTGCCGCGCGGCGTCGCCGAGAGTTCCAGGCGCTTTCAGTTATTTGTGAGCGAGGTGCGCTTGAGCCGGCAGCTCGCGCATCCCAACGTTTGCCGGGTCTATGACATCGACGAGGTGGAGGGCCAGCACTTTCTGTCGATGGAGTACATCGACGGCGAGGACCTGAAAGGTTTGCTGCGCCGCATCGGGCGTTTGCCCGGAGACAAGGGCCTTGAGATTGCCCAACAGCTTTGCGCGGGTCTGGCGGCGGCCCACGAGAAGGGGGTGTTGCACCGCGACCTGAAGCCGGCCAACGTCATGATCGATGGCCGCGGCCAGGCGCGCATCACCGACTTCGGACTGGCACGCCTGGAGGACAGCGCCAGTGGCATCGGCGAGATTGCCGGCACGCCAGCCTACATGGCGCCCGAACAGTTGGCGCGCGGCGAGACGACGATCCAGAGCGACCTCTACTCGCTGGGGCTGATCCTCTACGAAGCGTTCACGGGCCAACCGGCGCACCAGAGCGGCTCGATCGACCAGTTGCATCGAGCGCACGCGGCATCGTCGCCGCGCCCTCCGGCCGAACTGGTGGCCGACCTCGACCCGGCCGTCGAACGCGCGATCCTGCACTCCCTGCAAAAAGACCCCCGCCAGCGTCCCGCTTCCGCGCGGGCTGTGGCCGATGCGCTGGTTGCACGCGAAATCCCATCGCCAGCATCGTCGCCGCCCGAATCAACACCCCAAGGCAAGCCGTCGTTGGCCGTCCTGCCGTTCGTGAACATGAACGCCGACCACGAGAACGAGTTTCTCAGCGACGGCATCACCGAGGACCTGATCATGGCCCTCTCGCGGGTGAAAGACCTGCGCGTGCCGGCACGCACGTCGTCGTTCGCCTTCAAGGGCAAGAACGAAGACATCCGGCGCATTGGGCAGTTGCTCAACGTAGAGACGGTGCTCGAAGGCAGCGTGCGCAAGTCGGGCAACCGCCAGCGCGTGACCGCCCAACACGTGAAGGTGCGCGACGGCTTTCATCTCTGGAGCGAGCGCTACGACCGCGAGATGAAAGACGTGTTCGATATCCAGGACGACATCAGCCGCGCCATCGTCGCCGCGCTCGAGGTGCAGTTGGGCGGCCAGGCCGACGCGAAACTCGTGCGGCCGCAGACCGCCAGCATGGAGGCTTACGAGCTCTATGTCAAAGGCCGCGGTCATTGGAACCAACGCGGCCTCGGGCTCAAGAAGGGCCTGTATTATTTCGAGCTGGCTCTGCTGGAAGATCCCAACTACGCGCTGGCCTGGAGCGGCCTGGCCGATGCCTACTTCCTGCTCGGTTTTTATGATTTCCTGCCGATTCGCGAGGCTGTTGCCAAAGCGAAGACCGCGGCGGAGAACGCGGTCGCTTTGGACGACCATTCCGCCGAGGCCCACTGTTCACTCGGCGTCGTGCTTTTCTGGTGCGACTGGAACTGGAACGGGTCCGAACAGCACTTGCTGAAGGCCCTGGAATTGAATTCGAACTACACTCTGGCCCGCTACTGGTATGGGTGGCATCTGACCCATACGGGACGTGACCAGGAATCCATCGCCCAGAATCGACGTGCCGTGGATGGCGACCCGCTCTCCAGAGCAGCCCACACATTCCTCGGCTTTTCGTTTAACTCGCTGAAATGGTTCGCCGAGGCAGTTCCGCCACTGCGCCGCGCTCTGGAACTCGACCCGAATTTTGCCTTCAGTCACCAGCAGTTGGGCCGGGCATACTGGTTCTTGGGAGATCGCGAGGCGGCGCTCGTGGAATTGCACCGGGCCGTTGAGGTTTCCGGACGCTTGCCCTTGTTCTTAGCCGCACTGGGCCAGGCGCTGGCGCTCTCCGGGCAGGTAGCCCAAGCGCGGCAGATTCAACGCGAGCTGGCCGAGCGCACAATTCCAGCCCCCACACGTCCGTATTGGCTGTATCATCTCCATGCCGGCCTGGGAGAAAATGACCTGGCCTTCGCCGCCCTGGAACAGGCGTTGATCGAGCGTGAGCCCTTCCTGGCGTGGTGCCCGATTCGGCGCAGCCACATGGAGCTCATGAGCTTGGAATCGGACCCGCGCTGGCCGGTGTTCATCGAGAAAGTGAAAGCAGCCATGCAGGCCGGTGGCAGAGCGACGATTTGAGAGACCCACATCGGAGCAACCGAGCAGCCCTTTTCTCGTGAGCGGAGGTTCGCAATGTGCGGCATCGTGGGAATGTTTTCGCCGACGGGTGCGGTCGGCTCTGAAGAGTTGCATCGCGCCACCCAACGGCTGACCCACCGGGGTCCGGATGGTCAACGCACCTGGATGGACCCCGACCATCGCGTCGGGCTGGGCCACGCGCGGCTGAGCATCATCGACCTGGCGAGCGGGGACCAGCCGATCGGCAGTGAGGACGGGCGCCTGCAGATCGTCGTCAACGGTGAGTTCTACGACTTCGAGCGCATCCAGGACGAGCTGACCCGGCGCGGCCATCGGCTCCAGACCCGGTCGGACAGCGAGATCGCCCTGCACCTGTACGAAGAGCTCGGCACCGGCTGCCTGGAGCAGCTCCGCGGCGAGTTCGCCTTCATCCTCTGGGACGTTCGCACGGAGCAGCTCCTCGCCGCGCGGGACCGATTCGGGATCAAGCCGTTGTATTACGCCTGGCGTGGTGACGTGCTGGTCCTCGCCTCGGAGGCCAAGGCGCTGTTCGCGGCGGGCATCCCGGCCGAATGGGACCGCCACAGCGTCTTCCGCGCCGTCCACCACCATACGCCGCCCCAGGACCGCACGCTCTTCGACGGCGTGCGTCAGGTTCCGCCGGGGCACTACCTGATCGCCTCGGCCGGTGAGGTCCGGCTGGTCCGCTACTGGGATTTCGACTATCCGACGACCGACCGGGCCGGACCGCGGCGGCCGGATGCCGAGCACGTCGAAGAGTTCAGGCGGGCGCTCGATGAGGCGGTCCGCCTCCGGCTCCGCGCCGATGTGCCCGTCGGCTGCTACCTCAGC
>DATLUO010000024.1 GCA_035533075.1 Pirellulales bacterium
CCCCCTGGCCCCACCTTACGATATTCGGCCCCAGCCGCTCGGCGCGGCTGGTGCATCCAGCGCGAGGTTCCGATGTGTTGATACCAACAACGCGTTGTTGGTCTAGCCGCTCAGCGCGGCTGGTGCATCCAGCGCGAGGCCAGGCCGAGCGCGACGAGCGCGGCGGCGCCGACAACGAACAGCCACGGGCTGCCGCCGGAGGCGGCGGTGGCGGCGCACACGCCGCCCGTCACGGTGCCGAAAAACCCGCCCAGGGCCGTGCCGCTCTTCGGCCGCGGATAGCCGGCGCCGATGATCGCGCCCACAATCCCGCCGATCAACCCGCCGATCAGTGCGTGTATGTTGACCAGGGTCGGCTCCACCTTCGTAATCACAATCCTGCGGGCCAAAAGCGAGATCACGCCCGCCGCCGTGACCAGCAAGAACAGCGACGCCAGCGAAAAACCACCCGATGGTCGCGGCGGCTCCGGCACCGCCAGGTCGTCCATGAACGAGCGACGGCGCTGGGCGGCTGCTTCTTCGTCGGGCGACGTCGGTCCGTTGGTCGGTTCAATATCGGCCATCAATCAGCATCCCGTCGGCGCGGTGCCCCATGCGTTGGTATACCACCCGGTCGATGTCCTGCGACAAGAAACGCACCGAGCCGTCGCCGAAGGCGAACTGCGCTCCCACCGGGTGCCTGCTCTCGAAACCACCGACGACCAGCGCGGGCGCCCGGCCGCCAGGTACGCTCGGCGGCTGAAACTCATGCTCCACGTCCGTCGTGAAACTATAGTCCACCGCGCCGCGGTATTGCCACACCGCGCGAGACGCAGGCATGGGCGGCGACTCGCCACCCGGCGGCGTCGTTGCCGGAGCGCCCGCCGGACCAAGATCGACGCTCAAGGCCAATAGGCCGCCCGTGGACGAAGTGAGATTGATCGGCGTGCCGGTGTTCCGCAAGGTCGAGCGCGTACCGGAGATCCACCCCAGCTCGAAGTCGGTATTGAGCTTCTCGCCGTAGACGATCGTCTGCGCCCGGCCGTCGCGGATGTCGTTCCATTGAAGAGCGCTATTGAGAAACAGCACGCCGTGGTTGTCGCTGTCGATGGGCGCTTCGACGTCGTGGTGACAGCCGGCGTAGCTGCACGAGGTGACGTAATCCGACGGACAACACAAAAGCGTCAGGCGAAGCCGACGCACCGCGGCGTTTTTTGGATGATAGGCGCCGACGGTGAAGTCGATGTGCTGGAAAACGGTGGATTGCTCGATGAACGGCAGGATTTGCGCCGCCCAACTTAGATGGTAGCCGACGGGGCGGCTGCGGACTGGGCCGGCCGCGTCCACCGTCCCCGGCGGCAGCACTCCGTGGGCGGCCGTATAGTTTTGCGTGGCGATCATGATCTGGCAGAGGTTGTTCGCGCAGAGGTGCCGCCGCGCAGTTTCGCGCGCCCCCTGGATGGCCGGCAGCAAGACCGCGATCAAAATGCCGATGATGGCGATGACGATGAGCATCTCCACAAGCGTGAAAGCCCGCGGAGACGCAGAGCGGCGGAGTTGTCGTTGGTGGCTGCAATCGTGTATGAGGTAAACCATCTCTGTTCTTCTTACCACTGCCGTTCATCCAGCAGTTTTCCGTCGGCCCGGTGGCCGAGCTGCGAGAGGACGGGGGTGTTGCCCGCTTCCTGAAGAAAGTGAACCGAGCCGTCGACAAACGCCGCTTCAGCGCCGCCCGGATGATTGCTTTCGAAACCGCCCACAACCAGCGCCGCTTGGCCACCAGGCGGGGTGGCCGGGGTGGTAAGCAGAGCGGAGTTCATCGAGAGAGCCATGTCCCCGATGCTGGACAAGACGCCTGCCGGCTGGCTGCTGGCATTGATTGGGCTGCCCGTGTTCCGCAGCGTGGCCCGCGTGCCCGACAGCCATCCCAGGTCGGTCACCGTCACGAGCTTCTCGCCCGTCAAAATGGTCTGCGAGGTGCCGTCGGTGATGTCCCGCAGGCGGACGTGGCTGTTCAAAAAGAATACGCCGTGGTTGTCGACGTCGATGGGCGCTTCGACGTCGTGGTGGCAGCCCGCATAGTTGCTGGTGCCGGGTCCCGGCCCGAACGGCACGCCGCCGTCGGACGGGCAGATGAACACGTTCGCCTGCCAATTGCGGACCGGTAAGTTGGCCGCGGCGTAGGCGCTGGCCGAAAAGTCGAGCAGATTATAGGCGTTGCGCTGTTCGATCTGCGGCAGAATGTGGGCCAGCCAACTGATATGGTGCCCCTGCGGCAGGCTTTGAATCGGCCCCGACGCATCGAGCACGCCGGGCGGCAGAGAGCGAAAGGCCGATTCATAATTGGCCACCGCCAGCGCAAGCTGGCCGAGATTGTTGGTGCATTGCGCGCGGCGGGCCGCTTCGCGCGCGGCCTGCACCGCCGGAAGCAACAGCGCGATCAAAATGCCGATAATGGCGATCACCACCAACAGTTCCACCAGCGTGAAACCGCGCGAGCGTGCGGAATATCCGAAGGCTTGTCCGTTCATGTTCATTTTTCCGGTTGCGGTTGATAAACGATTTCTTTGTGTACTCGGACCGCTTCGACCGACTCCGAGGGGTATTCGACGTCGACTTCGATGGACCGCCGCCCCTCGTCGATCGCGGCGACGCGCAGACGGACCTTCGCAGCTTCGCCCGCGGGAAGGTCGGCCGCGGCGACCTCCCAGGTCTCGCCCCGATAGTCGCGCTCCTCGGCCAGTCGCGCCGCGGCCCGTTCGATGCCGGCTTCCGCCAGCCAGCGGGCCTGGCTTTCGCGCTCGCGAGAACGCAGCAGCTTGTGCTCCATCGCCGCCCAGCGGAGCAGCGTTCCGCCCATCGCCGTGGCCAGCACCAGGCAAACGAGCGCCATCATCACCACCACGCCGCGCCGCTTCATGGCTCCTCCTCGGTCGAGAACCGCGAGTCGCTCGCCAGGTGCGATTCAAGACTCCAGACATCGTGTTCGCCCTCGGCATGGCCGATTGTCAGACGGACCATGACCATCTCGTCGTCCGACAGCATAAACTCCGTCTCGGCGAGGTCTGCCAACGTGTAGGCCTCGCGACGCAGGACTGTCTGATCTTGGTACTCGGCCCGCCGCAGACGGTCGCCGTCTGGCCAGTATTCGATGGCCCGCGTTTCGGGACCTTGCAGGCGCAAATGATCGGGCGGCCTGGCCGCGGTGCTTGCCTCGCCATTCGCCGTGCAGGCCACGAGGGACGCTTTTCGGGCCGCGGCGACATCGGTGCGCCATTGCTGGGAAAGGCGCATCATCGCGCTGGTCCGCTCGAAGTGCTGCCGGCCTTGTTGCTCAGTTCGCAACAGCGTGCCCAGCAACACCGCCGCCGTCGCCATCAACACCGAGTTGACCGAGATCACCACCAGCAGCTCCACCAGCGAATAACCGGCCCGGCGGCGGCTGGCCCGGCGGACGCGGGCCGGGAGCGGTCGACTTGTTTGCTCATTGTCTGCCATCAGCTTTTGAGATCGTCCTGCTTGTTTCGCGGCCGTTTTTGCGGCGAAGCTCGACCCCGAAGGGGTCAAACTCATCAGCCCAGGGCAACGCCCTGGGTGTCGATCGGCGTCATTTTGGGCACCCCAACGGGGCGCGACCGGTAGGCGTTGGACACACAGGTCACGCCCTTTCAGGGCTACCATCGTTGCCGCGTACCGCACACCCAGGGCGTTGCCCTGGGCTGATGAGTCACGCCGCTTCGCGGCTACCGCGGTCATCATTGTTTCTCCTTTCGAAACACCCAGGTGGCAACGCGGTGCCGCGAGGCACCGCGGCTGCCGGACCGCCAGTGTACATCGACCTCGATCCGCTTGCCGGGCGGTGAACCGTCGATCGCAGCCACGCGGAGTGCCACCGTCCCGTCCGGCAACTGTTCAGCAATCTTTGACGCTTGCCGCAGTTCGTCAGCACGTTGAGGCGTGATCGAATCGTAAGCCCCGGCGGTCAGTCGCTCCAAGAGGTTGTCGGCGGCAACCACGGCCTTGGCGTGCAGGCCCGCCGATTGCCGCTGCCGGGCAACCGACGTCAGCAACGCGACGACGATCGTCAGCGCCGCGGCCAGCAGGGCGGCCGCCGCACAGCTTTCGACGAGCGTGAAACCCGAACGCGACCTTCTCATGTCAACTTCTCAATCAAGGAAATCAGGGGAACGAACAGCCCCACGACAATAAACAGCACCATCGCTCCCGCCGCAAGTACACAAAGCGGCACGAGCACTTCCAACCAGCGATGCATCCGCAAGGCGAAACGCCGCTCGATTCCTTCGGCCACCTCGCCGAGCGCCCAACTCAGATTGCCTACCCGCTCGGCGCTGTTCAGCAGCGCCAGCTCGCCGCGCCGCAGCAGACCTTGCTCGGCCAGGCATTCCTGCCAAGGCATGCCCTGCTCCATCCGCTCCATGGCCCGCCGCGAGTGCTGACGCATCGCCAACGAGGGACCATGTTCCGCCAAGGCCGCCAGTGCGGGCAGCAGCGGGCGGTCCGCCTGCGCGGCCACCGCCAGCGACCGCAGCACGAAGATGCTTTCGCGCCGCCGAGAAAGCATATTGAGGGGCGGCGGCAGCCAGGAGATCAAGTCGACGCTCCACAACAACAAAAAGCACGCCAGGCCGGCGAAACCCACGAGCACCAGAGGCCAACCGTAGTCGGCGAACCAGTCGCACGACTGGATCAGTGCCACGGTCAGCGGCGGCAGCTCGGCGTCGAAATCGTCGAAGATTTTGATAAACGCGGGCACGATCTTGACGGCCATGAAGGTCAACACCATCGTGCCAAACACGACGATCGTGCCGATATACCAGATCGCTCCGCCAACCCGCGTCATGGTCGATTGGCTGATGGGCTGACGGACGGCTTCGACCAGGGCGCCGCTGATGTTTCCGGTGCGGACGCCGACTTCGACCAGCGCCGCCGCGCGCCGCGGCACCAAGGGTCCCGCCACGCGCATCATCAGGCGGGGAAAGAAAAGCCATTCCGACCACACTTCGACAGCACCTTGGCGGCCCGCCTCACGAATGGCTTCGCCCAAGGGCACCCCGGCGTTCAACAGCGCCGTCAACCGCCGGCAACGGCGGCCCAGCGGTCCGCGGCACTCGTGCGAAAACGCTTCCACCGCGGGCGCCAACGGCATCCAGCGCCGCGCGGCCGCCGCCATCACCGCCAACAACGCCATTCGACGGCGCAGCAAGTAGCGGAAGATCGTATAGAGCAGCACGAATCCGGCGAAGAAGAAGAAAGGAATAGCCATGAAGTTGAGGAACACCAAGCAGCCTTCCACGAAACCGGTCACGATCATCACTCGGCCAATCACCGACATGATCAAGTGCAGCGGGTCTTCGCCCTCGGCCCGATCGCGATAAAACAGGTGCAGCGAGGCCAGCACGGCGATGCCCAACAGCACCAGTCCGGGAAAGCTCTGCGCGGTAACCAGCGTGCTGCTCATGTCAGCTTCTCGATCAAGGAAACCATGGGCAGGAGTGAAGCACTCATCAGAAACGCGGCCCCCCACAACACGAACAGAAAGGCGAGCGGCGGCACGACCGCGCGGAGCAGGCCGAGCTGGGCCTCCACGCGGCCCTCGAACATTTCGGCCGCGGTGCGCAGGGCATCGGCCAAAGCGCTCGTCGATCTGGCGGTGCCCGCCGCTTGCTCGCCCCAGCGTACCATCGGCCCCATGCTGTCAGGAAACTCCCGCCGAGCCATCAGGGCGTCGCTGAGGGCCCTGCCCGACTGTACGCCGGCGGCCACTTTCTGCGACGCATAGCGCAGGCTGGCGTCTTCACACCCTCGGCCGGCGATGTCGAGCGCCTGCGGCAACGGGACCTCCACCTCGACCAGAAGCGCGAGCAAGCGGGAATAACGCGCCAACGCCGCCCAGCGAATCACCGGTCCCAGCAACGGTACGAAGACGAGCAGCGCGCGCAGCTCGGCGGTCCGCATGGCCGCCCAGACAAACAGCCACGAAGCGGCGAGCACCGCGATGTTACCCGCCAGCATCCAGACGCCCGATCGCGATAACTCGCCCAGTGCCATCGTCGCGGCCGGCAGGTCGGCGTCGAAGTCTTCGTACACCTCCATCAGGCTGGGCACGACGGCGATGCAGAAGTAACCAAAGATCAACGACATCATCAACAACAGCAGGGCGGGATAACTGACGGCGAGCATGATTCTGCGCATGACGTCGGCCGAGTGACGCTCGGCGGCCACAAGCTCCGTGAGCACCCTGGCCAGCGAGGCCGAGCGCAGGCCGCCCGTGATGAGCGCCGTCAGATGGGGCGGCAAACTGCGCCCGCCCGCGGAGAGCGCTTCGTCGAGTTTTTCGCCGCGGTTGAGTTTGTCGGCCAACACCACGAGCGCCTTCGCGACCCGGCCGCGTGGCAGCTCGCGCGCGGCGGCGCGCAAGCCGTGCTCTAGCGACAAGCCGGATGCGACGAGCGATGCGAGGGTGCCGCCAAGGGCCGCCGCATCATCGCCATCGAGGTTGTTGGACATGGTTGGTTGCCGTCAGTCTTGCTCGTAGGGTGGGACCAACGAGCTTGCGAGCGCCGGCCCACCATAATCGACGTCGCCAACGGTGGGCCGGCGCTCGCAATCTCGCTGGTCCCACCCTACATTAGAAGCGCGTGACTCTTGTGCTGGAAGCGGCATTAGGGTGTGCTCAGTGTTTTCAACAGGTTTATCCAAGGTACGAACAGCAGCAGGGCATACACCAACGCGGTCGTGCCGCCGATCGCGAGCGTGAGGTAAACCGGCAGAAACGTCTGCACGGTTTCGGCCCGCTGCCGGGCGTGCTCATGATAACTAAGGGCGGCCTGACGCAACGAAAAGCCGAGCAACCGTGCTTCTTGGCCGGCCGACAGAAACCAGGCCGCCAGCGGAGGAAAGTGGGCTGCCCGCTCGAGGTACTCCGCCGGCCCGGCGCCCCGTTCGATCGCCGCCGCCAAACGGTCGGCCTCGGCCTTCAAAGCTCGATCGCCGCTGGCCGCCGCCGACAACCGCAGCCCCTCGCCCAGCGGCACGCCCTGATCGACCAGCAGGGCCAGCACATCGGCAAAAGTCGCCAACCGGCACGATCGCACCAATCGCCGAGCACCGGGCACCCAAGCGAACCCATGCCCGGCCCCCAGCGAAAGCGCCCGACGCGATCGCCAGAGCCACGCGGCGACGATCGGCAACACGATCAGGGGTCCGATGGGCGCCCACCAGGCCACGCTCGTGCCGAGTTCGGCAAAGCGAGCAAGCCAATTGGCCGAGGTCACGTGAAAGTCGCGAAAGCCGGGCAGCACCTGCGGGATAAAAAACGTCACGAAGCCGACAAACAGCGCCCAGCCCAAGAGCAAGATGATGACCGGATAGATGAGCGCTGTGGCCGCCACGTGCCGCAATTCCGCCACGCGCCGGGCCGTGACGGCCAGACCTTCCAGCGCCGCCGCCAGCCGACCCGACTTCAAGCCGGCCGCCACGATCGCTTGATAGAGCGGCGGGACCTCATCGCCGAGCGCTTGCAGGGCCGCGTCGAGCTGTTCGCCTCGCGAAAGCCGCTCGGCGAGAAGCGTGGTCACGCGGCCCAAGCGGCCGGGCAAGTCGTGCCCCACATCGACGAGACCGCGCTCCAGCGGCACGCCCGCACGCACCAGCGCGGCGATCTCGTCGTTCAGGGCGATGAGATCATCCAGCGTGAATCCGCCTCGTGGCGAGAGCAATTCCACAACCCGCTCCCAGTCGTCCGGACCCGACTTTGCGACGTGGCCCCCTGAAAACGGTGATTATACGAAGCGAACAGCAAGAACGCCAGCAGCAGCAATGGGTATACTGCGCACGCGGCGGTCGTTGAGACAAAAAACGGTGGCTGGGGCAGAGCCGCGCGCTCGGCCAGTTCCCCATTTAAGGCTCCACGGCGGCGATGCCCCGGTCGCGCCACCACCGGGGCATCGCTGGCCGACGGCGCGTTTCGGTGATGCCGGGTCGCTCTCGGCCAGCTTCTGCCCCAGCCACCGCGATTGGTCTCATTGCTGCCGGCGGGAACCGAATCTGATAAACTTCAGGCATGCGTCTCGGTCTGTTTGGGGGAACCTTCGATCCGGTCCACTTGGGCCACTTGCTGCTGGCCGAATACTGCCGCGAACAGTGCCGGCTGGACGCGGTGTGGTTCCTGCCGGCCGCCGAGCCGCCGCACAAGCAGCGTCCCGACCTGACGCCCGCCCGGCAGCGCATCGAAATGTTGCAGCTTGCGATTGGCGGGCATGAGGCATTCTCGGTGTGTACGCGCGAGGTCGAGCGCGGCGGAGTGAGTTACACCGTCGATACGCTGGGCGAGTTGGCCGCCGAGCAGCCCTCGCGGCAGCTTTTCTTTCTGCTTGGCGGCGATTCGCTGGCCGATTTGCCGCGATGGCGCGAGCCGGCGAAGATTTGCGAGCTGGCCATGCCGGTGGTGGTGGCACGGCCCGGCAGCCCGCCGCCCGATTACACTTCGCTCTCCTCGCTCGTTTCGGCCGAACGGCTGCAACAGATTCGCGCCTACCAGGTCGACATGCCGCAGATCGGGCTGAGCAGCCGCGAGATCCGCCGCCGCGTCGCCGCCGGTCTGAGCATTCGCTACCAGACCCCCCGTGCCGTGGAAAAATACATCCAAACGGCGCGGCTTTACCAAGTCGGGTAGGCAAGCTGTAACGCGCCGGCCAACTTTGATCGTCGCCGCGTCGATGCGCGTTGTGCGGGAAGTCCTTGATAAACGTTGCCGACTTTGCCCGCTGCGCCAGTTGATCCTAGAGAACCTTTGCACAAAGCGCTGCCATTCCAGGGCGGCGCTAATCTTGCCCGTGAGCGGCTGGCGATGATTCTTGCAAAGGCAAACCGGGCAGGAACAGCGTCGGGTAACGTTTCCAACATTGCGGCAGATGCGAATATGTCCACGCACCACCCTTTTCGCGATGCTTCTGTGCGGCGCCCTTTAGGCCGCTGGCTCTTGCCGGCGGCTGTGCTGGCCGCCGCCGCGACCACCGCCCGCGCTCAAGAAACGGACGCAGCGTCCGCCGGCCAGCCACCGCTCTATTCCATCTCCTCACGCTACGCGGCGAACGACCGTGCGAACACATTCGCTCAGCCCGCCGGGCCCGTCTTCTCGGCGCCCAGCGTGCGGACCGCACCGTCGTGGCGGGGAATGAACTGGAAACCGCCCGCCGATTCCGTCTTCGGTGGCGTCGAGTATTTGCTGGTGCGGACGCACTTCAGCGAAGCCATCGCCTACGTGCAGGCGACCGATACCCTCGCCAACGGCGTGCCGACCGCATCGGTGCAGTCCCGCGAGATCAACTTTCCCTACAGCTCTGCGTTTCGCACCTACCTGGGCTATAACTTCACGCCCTCATCCGCCCTGCAATTCACCTATTTTCACTTGGGCGACAGCGCCTCGATCAGCGCCACGCCCGGAGCGCCGAACCAATACTTTGTCGACGCCTATACGGGCCGCACCAATTTCGGAGACTCGACCACATCGAACTCGTCGGTGCGGCTGAACGTCTTCGACCTGGACTGGATGGGCCGCTATTCGGTGGGCGACGGCCGGCTGAGCCTGCGTCCCGCCGCCGGTGCCCGCTGGGCCGACGTGCGGCAGCACAACGACACGTCCGTGTTCGCTCCCGGCGGCAGCATCATCGACACCGGAACGTTCAACAGCCATTTCACCGGCTTCGGCCCGCACTTTTCGCTGTTCGGACAGTATCGCCTGCGGCCCAACAGCCCCTTCTCGCTGATTGCCCGCGGAGCCGGGTCGCTGTTGGTGGGCGGCTTCAACAATACGGAGGGCGCCACCTTCACGGGCATCGCCAGTGCCAATCAAGCGGCGCATCGCACGCTGACGGTCCCCGTGCTGGAGGCTGAAATTGGTGGCTCGTGGCAGCCCACGGAGAACCTGATGTTCTCAGCCGGCTGGCTCTGGCAGGCATGGTTTGACATGGGCGTCTCAGGCGGCACGACCTACAGCGGCAACTTTGCCGAGAGCGACTCCGCGAGCATCATGTCGTTCGACGGTCTCTTCCTCCGCGGGATGTGGCGCTATTAGCGCGCCGTTCGTTCGCCGCCGGCTTTGGAGACAAGCCTATCCCACCACCACCCGCGGGCGGCGAGCGGCATCGGGCTGGGCGCGACGCACCAGCTCTTGCACCATCCAAGGCACGTTGCCTTCGCCCCACAACAAAAAATTCAGGTTCGCCGCCAGCGGCGTCTCGTGCGACCAGCCGAAGATGATCTCCGGCGGTGTGCCGACCCGGCAAAACTCCAGCCCGATCGCCGCGATCACGTGCGACACCGACGCCGCCCCCGATATCCGAATCACTTCCAACTCACCCTCGTGCTCGATCTTCATCAATGGCTGCGGGTGAAACTCGCTCGGATCGCCCAGGTAGACCTGGATGAAAATCAAGAACGTGTCGGGTGGAAGCCGGTGCTTGCGCCGCACGTCGAGGTTCTTTTCCGTCAACGGAAACTGGCCGGGACGGTGCGGCACGAGCACCTGGAACTCCAACTCGCGCACCTCCTCCCATCGCCGGCGCGAGGCCTCGTCGGCGAAGGCAAAGCCGCGAAAACGCAGCTCCGTGCTGCGGATCCAACGCGAAATGCTGGAGGACGTCAGGATGGTGGCCACGAAGGCCATCGCGATCACGATGCCCGAACGATGGTAAAAAATCGCCAGCAACATCATGGTGCTGAAGAATGCGCAGCAGAAGGCGAACGGCCCGGCCACCAGCGTCCGCCAGCGCGACTGCCGCCACGAGCGCGAAACATCGGCCAGCCCCGCCAGCGAAGCGCCGGCCAGCAGTGCCAGCACGCTCGTGGCGTAGGCCCACTGCTGGGCCGAGACGCTGGCATGAAACACGACCGTCACCACCAAGATAATCGTGTTGAAGAGGTGCATCATCAGGCCATAACGACGCGCCCAGGCGAGTTCCATCCCCGCGCGGTGCAGGCTGCCGGGCACCAGGTCGCGCAGGGCGATGATGCTGCTGGCTCCGGCCAGGCAGAGAATCAGCACGGTGCAGAGGTCGTAACCGCTGCCGAACCGGTTGCCGAACCAGGCGTTCAACTCGGCCGAAGGGATCTGCTCGACCAGCTTGCCGCCGTGAGCCATGTAAGACAGGGCCCGGTGCTCGGCGGGTTGCACCAGCCCGACAGGCCCCTTGGGCACCAGCAGCGTGCAGACGAAGACCGATGTGCTGACATAGACGCCCATCAGCACCGCGGCCAGCAGCATCAGCTTGCGCGTGTTGCGAGCGCGCCCGCGCAGATCGTGCGGCCCGGCGCCGCTCCCTTTGACCAGCGGCGCCGCGGTCATGCTCAGCTCGAAACCGCTGATGGCCAGGGCCATTTGGGGAAACGCGACGACCACCAAGGCCAGTAGACGCCACACGAGCGAATGAACGTCGTCGGTCTTTCGCCAGACGCCGCCATGCTCCACGACCTGCGTCCACCACTGCGAAACCAGCTCGCGGTGCTGGGCGATGTGCCACAGCCCGCTGCCGATGACGATGCCCGACATCGCCAGATAAGCGACCGTCACCACCAGCGCCAGCCGCAGGATGTTGCGCGTGAAGCCGCCGTGCAGCAACCACAGCAAGCCGAACGCCAAGATGGAGAGCAGCAGCGTCAGCCCGACGTGTTGCGTCCAATAGGGCGCCACGTGCTGCCAGAGCTTCGGCCCCATCCACTCGCTCACGCGCTCGTCGGCGGGCGTCCACTGAGTCACTACCTCGTGCCAGTGGGGATTGGCCAGTACGTGGATGGAGGCGTCGGCCACCGACAGGCTGCGCGTGAGCACGAAGTCGGCCGCGATAAATCCCATCAGCACCAAGATCACCAGCTTGCCGCCCCAGCCGGGCAAGGTGCGTTCCAGCAGGCCCGTGGCCCCTTGGCCTTGCGGCGAGCGGCCGACGACATAGGCATAGACGGGCAACACCAGCGCCAGCGTCACCAGCACCATGAACAGTGCGGCCAACGGCGCCAGCGGGCCGGCGGCCTCGACGATGATCGAGGGAAGATAGGCCAGCGTGCTGAAGTAATCGAGGCCCACCAGCCCCAGCACCAGCAGCCAACTGCTTGGCTTGATTGGCGGGCGAACGTGCAGCAAGCGACTCATGGATGGTTATTCGCGCATCGGGGCGGAAGATTGCGGCGGAGCGGCGTCGGGCATCAGCCGTCAGGCACCGTCTACTTTAGCAAGCGAAGGAGAGTTGGACAGCCCGCCGCCGGAGACGGACGGGGGGCCGGGGTGTCTTGCTTGGCCCTTCTTTGGCAGGGCGTTGAAATCCTTCGGCCAAGCCGCTACCTTGTGCTGATTCTTCCGCTTGACCCAATGTTTGAGGGGCAGCACGCATGGCGGCACCGACGATCATTACCGAACTCGTGGAGCGGTTCGAGCGCAACCGCCCGTCGTATCAGGCCACGGTCTACAACGAGACGCAGCTCCGCCGCGAGTTTCTCGATCCCTTCTTCAAGGCCCTCGGCTGGGACGTCGACAACGAACGCGGCCACGCCGAAGCCTATAAAGACGTCATCCACGAAGACGCCATCAAGGTCGGCGGGGCGACCAAGGCGCCCGACTACTGCTTTCGCATCGGCGGCCGGCGGATCTTCTTTCTGGAAGCCAAAAAGCCCTCGGTCAATCTCCGCGACGACGTGAGCGCCGCCTTCCAGCTCCGTCGCTACGCCTGGAGCGCCAAGCTGCCGCTCTCCATCCTCTCCGACTTCGAGGAGCTGGCCGTCTACGACTGCCGCGTCAAGCCCGACAAGCTCGACAAACCCTCCGTCGGCCGCGTGCTGTTCTTCAGCTACGGCGAGTACCTCGATCGCTGGCAGGAGCTGGCCGATATTTTTTCGCGCGAGGCGGTGCTGCGCGGCTCGTTCGACAAGTTCGCCGAAAGCACCAAGCTGAAACGCGGCACCGCCGAGGTCGATACGGCGTTTCTGGAAGAGATCGAATCGTGGCGGGAATCACTGGCCAAGAACTTCGCCCTGCGCAACGACATCGGCCAGCGCGACGTGAACTTCGCCGTGCAGCGGACCATCGACCGCCTGATCTTTTTGCGGATGTGCGAAGACCGCGGCATCGAAACCTACGGGCAGCTCATGACGCTCCTCAACGGCGAGGCCGCCTACCGCCGGTTGCTGGAGGTTTACGACCGGGCCGACGAGCGCTACAACTCGGGCTTGTTTCACTTCCACGCCGAGCGCGGCCGGGCCGAGCCGCCCGACGAGCTGACCATGCGGCTGGCGCTCGACGACAAGCCGCTCAAAGAGATCGTTCGCGGCCTCTATTATCCCGACAGCCCGTATGAGTTCTCCGTGCTGCCGGCGGAAATCCTGGGGCAGGTATACGAGCAGTTTTTGGGCAAGGTGATCCGCCTCACGGCCGGCGGGCACCGTGCCGTGGTCGAAGACAAGCCCGAAGTGAAGAAGGCGGGCGGAGTGTTCTACACGCCGGCCTACATCGTCGATTACATCGTTCGCGAGACGGTGGGCAAGCTGGTCGAGCGCAAAACTCCCAAGCAGGTCTCAAAGCTGCGCGTGCTCGACCCGGCCTGCGGCTCGGGCTCGTTCCTGGTGGGCGCGTTTCAGTTCCTGCTCGACTGGCACCGCGACTGGTACGTCGACGACGGCACTGAGAAGCACACCAAGGAGATCTTTCAGGGGCCGGGCGGGCAGTGGCTGTTGACGACGGCCGAAAAGAAGCGGATTTTGCTGAACAACATTTTTGGCGTCGACATCGACAGCCAGGCCGTGGAGGTGACGAAGCTCTCGCTGCTGTTGAAGGTGTTGGAGCGGGAGAACCGCGAGACGTTGGAGCGTCAGTTGCGGCTCTTGCGCGAGCGGGCGTTGCCCGACCTGGGCAACAACATCAAGTGCGGCAATTCGCTGATCGGCCCCGATTTTTATCGCCAGCGGCAAATGACTCTTCTCGACGAGGAGGAGCAGTACCGGCTCAATCCGTTTGACTGGAACGCAGAATTTCGCGAGATTCTGCGTGGGAAAGATGGTGGTTTTGACGCGGTGATCGGTAATCCACCGTACGTCAACGCCTGGGAGCTGTTTGAGGCAACACCGCACGTTCGCGACTACATCAATGCATCTGGTGTATTTGAGACCGCGACACGGCACTGGGATTTATACGTTCTCTTTCTGGAAAAGGCGCTTTCCCTGTTACGGCCTGGCGGGCGCGTTTCATTCATCATTCCGTTCTCGTTTGCCATTCAAAAATACGCTGAGTTGTCGCGCAAGTTGCTGCTCGAGCGGTTCACTATCGAGAGTATTGCCGATCTAAGACAAGTCCGCGTGTTCGAGCAAGTTCCGGTGATAACCATCATCCCTGTCGTTGAAGCTGGCCCACCTTCCGCGAGACATCGTATCGAGGTCAGGCGTCCTGGACCGAATGCGACGCGGCGGCACGCCGGCACGATCTCGCGCTCGCATTCAGTACCGCAAAAAGTGCTGCTTGCGCAGGACGAGCGCATGCTGCGCCTCGACATTTCGGACGCGACCCTTGCCGTGTGCGGGAAAGTCGAGGCTCTCAGCCGCCCGGTCGGCGACATCTGCCTCGTAAACTACGGTGCCCAGATGTCGAGCCGCAAGAAGGGGAAATTTGGCAAGGCGTACGTCCAGCGACGCAGCGCCATGACCGACACTTGCCGAAAGACGATCAGCGGCCGCAACCTTTATCGCTATTCAACTCGGTGGGAGGGGAACTACGTCGAGTGGGCGCTTGCGCCCGAAATGTACGGCGCACGCGAGGAATGGTTTTTCGAGTCGCCAAAGCTGATGATTCGGGACATTACCGGGACGCATCGGCTCGAGTTGGCCGTCGATTTTAGCGGACTTTATTGCGACCATACGATCTTATGCGGCCTCCGCTACTGTGATGTCGCCCCATTTCGCGAGGTTCCGAAAAGCGCCCGCGAGGCGTCAGCTACTTATTCCCTGTATCTGCTGCAGGGCCTTTTGGCAAGCCGATTGATCTCTGCCTACTACTACTGGAAACTGACCGGAGAAGGTGTCCGGATCGGCGGAGGGTTTCACACGTATCCGAAAACCATTCGGCAACTGCCCATCATTGACATCTCAAGGCTATCGGCTCGTCAGAACCCGATGCTGGTTCAGATTGGCTCGCTGTCCGAGCGAATGGCAACGCTCGAGAGCCAACGCCTCAAGGCACGCGTGCCGAACGAAAAAACCCGACTGACAAGGGAAATCGACGCGACGGATCGACAGATTGACGATTTGGTCTTTGAACTCTATGGGTTAACGCCGACAGAAGTAGCTCTCGTGCATGCAGCGACGGAGCGTACTGGCGGCCTCGATCGAGAAGCCGACGCTGACGATTGATGGCGGCGCATCGAATGCGGGCGGAAGAAACGGAGATCAGTCAGGTCGGCGGAGGGGCGATGGCACGTCGAACTTTCGCGCGCTGCTCGGCGCAGACATCGCGATTGCCGAGCGCGCGATGCCCGGATCTTTTTGGCCGCGTCGCGAACTTGGAGGCCAAAGGGGTCAGAACTATTTTATACTAGTTTTGACCAGTTGTGCGCTCCTTGTGGCGACCGCTGATTCCGACTTCGCTCGCGACTGCCGGCCGGTATGCGCAGCGATTCATTCGCTCACGGTCGGTTACGGTGGTGGTAGACTTCCGGGCATCGTGGCGCATTTCCACGGTCACGCGATCCACAGATCGCGACAAGCCTGTTCGTAGCTCTGCTCGAGATCGAGCGGAATGACGAGAGCCTCCGCCAGCCACAGCGGCAACCGCGGCAGCGGCTCAGCGACGGCAAGCGCGTGTGACCACGACTCCAGGACCGCTTGCGGCCCTCGCAGGAGCCAGCGGCACGTCGCCGCGTACAAGTGCGGCGAGTCGGCTTTCATGGTCGGGTCGGGATGCCCGACGAACGCCATCAATCGGCATACAGGTTGAATTGGCGGGTGGTGACCAGATCGATGATGCTGACCGCGACTCCCTTCCGCATCAAGGCGGCGCACTTGCCGACGAAGGCGTTGCGCTTTTCGGGCCGGTCTTTGTTCGCGGGGCTGACGATCT
>DATLUO010000025.1 GCA_035533075.1 Pirellulales bacterium
TTTTACACGGTGGGCCGGCGCTCCCAAACTCGCTGGTCCCACCCTACACTTACAACCATGCCCCCGCACTACCGATTCTGCTCAGTCCGTGCCCTTTGCCACCTCTTCGCCCTCGTGGCGGTCCTTTCCGGCACAGCGCGACCAAGCGTCGCGGCCGAAAACGCGACCGAAAACACGACCGAGGCACGGGCAACCGAAGTACGCCTCTACGAGGCGGTCAAGTTTCTCGCGTCCGACGAACGCGAGGGCCGCGGCGTGGGCACCCACGGGCTCGATCAGGCGGCCGACTTTATCGCGCAACAGTTTGCCGCCACGGGGCTGAAAACGTCGCTCTTCGACGGCGGCCCGTTCCAGAAGTTCAACATGGTCGTGGCCACCGAACTGGGGCAGCCTAACCGGCTGAAACTGCTGCGCCCGGCCAGCGATGAACAACCGGACGGCCAGACCATCGAGCTGAAGCCGGCTGCCGACTTCAACCCCTTGGCCATCGGCGGTGCCGGGCAGTTCAGCCTGCCGCTGGTTTTCGCCGGCTACGGCATCACCGCGAAAGACGAAAAATACGACGATTACGCCGGCATCAACGCGGAGGGCAAAGCCGTGCTGCTGTTGCGGCACGAACCGGAACAGAACAACCCGCACAGCGTCTTCAACGGCACCGACCATTCGGTGTACGCGCCGTTCACGCGAAAGGTCTCGAATGCCTATCAGCACGGCGCCGCGGCCGTCGTTTTTTGCAACGACGAATTCGACCTGAAGAAAAACGTCGAACGGCGGATGAAGCGTTGGCAAGCGGCCGTCGATGAGTTGACCGCCAGCCAGGCCAAATTCAAAGAAATCGCCGGGCCGACGCCGGAACAGGTCGAGCAACAACGGCGGCAGATCGACAAGTTGCTGAAGGAAGTCGGGTCGCAAGGCGAAAAGTTGTGGGCGGAATACGATCCATTGCTGCCGTTTTTTGGAGCGGGCCTGGGCGACGAGGCGCACAAGATGCCCGTGGTTTTTTGCCGTCGCGCCGTGCTCGACCCAGTCGTCAAGGCGGCCCTCGGCAAAACGATTACGGAGCTGGAAAAGCAGATCGACGCGGGACCCACACCGGCCAGCGCCGAGTTGGCGGGATGGCGGCTGGAAGGCCAGATCACGGTCGTCCGCCGCGAAGCCGAAGTCAAGAACGTGGTGGCCGTGCTTGAAGGCGAAGGCCCGCACGCCGACGAAACGATCGTCGTGGGCGCCCACTACGACCACCTGGGCATGGGGGGCGAAGGCTCGCTGGCGGCCGGCGTCAAAGAGGTGCATAACGGGGCCGACGACAACGCTTCGGGCACGGCGGCCCTGATCGAGGTGGCCCGGCGGCTGGCGTCGCGAACGGAAAAACTGCCGCGTCGCGTCGTCTTTCTGGCGTTCACGGGCGAAGAGCGGGGCCTGATCGGCAGCGCTCGCTATTGCCGCGACCCGTTGGTTCCCTTGGACAAAACCGTGGCCATGCTCAACATGGACATGGTCGGACGGCTGGCCGACGACAAGCTGATTGTGCAAGGCGTCGATACGGCCACGGAGTTCGGGCCGGTGATCGACCACCTCGCCGACCGTTACGGCCTGAAGGTCACGAAACAGCCGGGCGGCTTTGGGCCGAGCGACCACTCCTCGTTTTATCCGCACAAGGTGCCGGTGATGCACTTTTTCACCGGTACGCACAGCGACTACCATCGGCCCAGCGACGATTACGAGAAGATCAACTTGCCCGGCATGCGGCGGGTGGCGGAGATGGTGGCGGATACGGTGGTCGAGTTGGCTGAGCTAGGCGAGCGGCCGCATTACCAGGCGGCCAAGTCGAAGCCGCAATTTCGCGGCGGCGACCGGCCGTACTTCGGCAGCATCCCCGACTTCGGCAGCGACGAGCCGGGCTATCATCTGGGCGGCGTTTCGCCCGACTCGCCGGCCGACAAGGGAGGCCTGAAGGCCGGCGACGCCATCGTGAAGCTGGGCGAATACAAGATCGGCAATCTGGAGGATTTCGATGGCGCGTTGCGCAAGTTCAAGGCCGGCGATAAGGTGTCGTTGATCGTGAATCGCGACGGCAAGCAGGTCACGCTGGAAGTGGTGCTCGATCCTCCGAGATGATGTCATTGCCAACCGCGGACCCAGCGGTACGCCAGCCAACACAACAGCGGAAACAGCACGAACACCGCGCCGTAGGTGAAGAACCAGGTCCAACGGCTATAGGGCCAACGGGCCATTCTCTCGATCACTTCGGGCACGAGCCACAAATTGCACCGGCACCATTGTAGCCTGTTGCGCCGGCTGCGGCAGCTTCAGCTCGATCCTCGCCCCGTGCGGAAAGAGTTGACTCAGCTTCAGTACTGCATTCTTTTCACCCACCGGCTGCATTTCGAATCGGGGCCGCTCGGCAAAGGGCGGGCAAAAACTGACATGCCCGGCCGCACTGCGGCTGCCGCGCTCGACGGTAATCGTAATCGTGCCGTGGATCGTCTCTGCGCCATCGGCGGTCAACGCACGGGTCAACTGCTGCAGCACACGGTTTCCGGGCGCCGACGCGGGCCGGCCCGCGACGCGCACGCCGCGCCGCCTGGCAACCGCTTTCCACCAGGCCCAACCTTCCTCGGCGCCGACGACCAGCCAAAAGAACAGAGCCGCCGCCGGCGAACCACTTCGCCAAGTCAGCGACGCGCCCCAAATCGCCAGCCCCAAGCTGGTCAGCAGCAAGGGCGGCAGCTTATCCGAAGGCGAACCGTCGGCCACCGTCCATGCGGCACGCATCATCCAGGCAACCAGGGCCAGCAGCAGGGCCGCCAGCACGGTCTGTCCAAACGTAAGCGTGCGCACGGAATGTACCCAAGTCCGGGCAGCGACTAGGACGCCCGCGGTCAGAAGCCATGCCATGAGCAGCGCACCCACGGCATGCAAAAGCCGCAGCGTCGCTCGGCGCTCGCCGCCCCGGCGCACAGGGAGTCCGGCCGGTGCGTCCCACAATCGGTCTCGCGCATCCGCGGCCACGGCCTTAACCGGCCACCGCCGCGATGCCAGCCGCGTCGAGCAATGCGGCCGCGCCTGCGGTGCTTTCCCAGGTGAAGCTCGGCTCGCTGCGGCCGAAGTGTCCGCCCGCCGCCGTCAACTGGTAGATTGGCCGGCGCAGCTCGAGATACTTGATGATGCCGCTGGGCGTGAGCGGATAGACTTCCCGCACCAGTTCACAGATTCTGCCGTCTTCGAGTTTGCCGGTGCCGTCGGTGTCGATATGCACGCTCACGGGTTCCGAGACGCCGATCGCATAAGCAAGCTGCACCTCGCAACGGTCGGCCAGTTCCGAGGCCACGATGTTCTTGGCGATATGGCGGGCCATGTAGGCTGCGCTGCGGTCGACCTTCGTCGGGTCTTTGCCGCTGAACGCGCCGCCGCCGTGCCGCCCCCAGCCGCCGTAGGTGTCGACGATGATCTTGCGGCCGGTCAGACCGCAGTCGCCGTGAGGACCGCCGACCACGAAGCGGCCCGTTGGATTGACGTGATAGGTGATGTCGCCGGAAACCAGGTCGGCCGGCAAAATGGGCTTCACAATCTGGTTGATGACGGTCCGGCGGATTTCTTCGTGGCTGACCTCGGGCGCGTGCTGTGTGGAGACGACGACGGTGTCGATCCGCACCGGACGGTTTCCATCGTATTCCACGGTCACCTGGCTCTTGCTGTCGGGCCGCAGCCAGCGGATGGTTCCCGCGCGCCGCGCCGCGGTCAGGGCGTTCGTGATCCGGTGGGCCAAGGCAATCGGCAGCGGCATCAGTTCGGGCGTGTCGTTGCAGGCATAGCCGAACATCAGTCCCTGGTCACCGGCGCCGATCTCTTTGCCGGTGGAGGAGTCTTCGTTCACGCCCTGGGCGATGTCGGGGCTTTGCTTGCCGATCATGACCATCACGGCGCAAGTGTCGGCGCAAATGCCCATCTGGTCGTCGGTGTAGCCGACTTCGCGAATCACGCGGCGTACCACGTCGGCGTAATCGACCACGGCACGGGTGGTGATCTCGCCGGCCACGATGGCCGCCCCGGTCGTCACCAGGGTCTCGCAGGCCACGCGGCTGTAAGGGTCTTGGGCGAAGAGCGCGTCGAGCACCCCGTCGGAGATCTGGTCGGCCAACTTATCGGGATGGCCCATGCTGACCGACTCGCTGGTGAACAAATACTTGCCGGAAGCCACAGTTCGATCTCCGTGAGAAAGTGAAATCTTGAGCGGCGCGGTCGGCCGCCGAAGTTGCAAATTATAGGCTGCCGGCGGTGGATGGAGCAAGGCGATTTTTGCCCGGCTCGATCAATTCGTCGTTCCGTTATCACCTGCGGGCACACGAAGCGGCGGGGTTTCGAGTAAGGCACGTCTCGGTGCATGATTACCGGCCGACGCTGCGCGCCTGGTTCGACAACCTGGTCCGCAACCGCGATCGGGCGATCGAGCTTGTCGGCGTAAAGACCTACAACCGCTATCTCGTCTTTTTCCCGGCCTCGTGGCACTACTTCGATCGGATGACCGGGTTCGTGGTGCGGCTGGTCCTGGAGAAGCCCTCACCGACGCAGTAAACCGCCTGGTTCGACCGCAACAGCAAGCGGCCTTGCACCACCGCCGGGCTGGCATTGAAATCGCTGCCGTCCGATTCGATCTCGTTGTGGGCCAGCAGCTCGAATTTCGGTCCTTGTGCCAGCACAAACGTGCCGTTCCGCCGGCTGACCACGTAGAGCTTGCCGTCGGCGGCGACCATCGAGGCGTACACCGGCGAACTGCGGCCGCGACCGCCCCCGCCTGCCAAGCCGCTCAGCCGTTCGCGGTACACCTGATCGCCCGACTGGGCCTTCAGGCAGTAGGCCGTACCCTTGTCGTCGACCCAATAGAGATAATCGCCCAGCACGACCGGCGAGGGAACATAGGAGCCGACGGTTTTTTTCCAGACGAGGCCGCTCTTGGTCACGTCGTCGTGGCCGCCGGCGCGAATGGCCGCGGCGCCGGTCCCGCCAGGCCCGCCGCCGAGGGCATAGATGATTCCCTGCTGCGCGACGGCCGTTGTGTTGGCCGCGCCGCCCAAGGCGTTGGCGAACCAGAACAGCCCGCCGTCTTTCGGATCGAGGCCCCAGATCTCGCCCTGGAGATTCACCACCAACTCCTCTTGCTTGCCGGCATTGACGATCACCGGCGTGCTTTGTGAGCTGCCATAGCCTTTGGTTTCGGTCTTCCACACCTGGCTGCCGGTCGCCGCGTCGAGTCCTAAGATCGCCTGCCCTTCGGTGCTGGCGTTCACGATCAACAGGTTCTTGTAAACAGCCAGGCTGCTGCCGGAGCCCATCCGCATGAAGTCGGAGCCAGTGCCGACGGCGGTCCGCCAAAGTTGGCTGCCGTCGAGGTCGAAGGCGAGCACGCCGCTTTTGCCGAAGAAGACGAATACCCGCTTTCCGTCGGTGGCCGCCGTGTGCGAGGCATAACCGTGTTCGGCGAGCATGCCGCCGTATTGGTCTTCCGGCAGCGTCGCCGGTACGGCTTTTTGCCATAAGGTGGCGCCGTCGTGCAGGCGGACGCAGACGAGGCTTCGCATAAGCTTCTCCTCGTCGCCAGGACTGGAGGGATCGACCCCATAGCCGCTATAGCAAGTGACGAACACGCGGTCGCCGGTCACGATGGGACTGGAGCTTCCTGGGCCGGGCAGAGCGGTCTTCCACGCGATGTTCTTCCCGTCGTTCCAGGTGAGCGGAACATCTTGATCGAGACTGACCGCCAAACCATCGGGACCACGAAAGCGGGGCCAATCGTCGGCAACGGCGCCGTGCCCGACAAGGAACGGAAGCGCAGAGATCAAAACACCGATCGTTTGACGGTAGCGTTGCATGCGAAAATGTCCCGGAGGTTCTGGTTGCTGGTATGTTTGCCACTAGCTTTAGCTGGTGGTTCGGCCCATGAGAAGCAAGTCTTTTGAGCCGGCTTCAGCCGGATTCCAACTTGCGGCTTTAGCCAAACTCTGAGCCATCGCCGATTAAGAAGCCCGGCTGAAGCCGGCTCAGGATCCTTGATGATGCTCCTGCGCCACCAGCTAAAGCTGGTGGCAAACACGGTGGTTGTCGTTGTCGCGGAATACTTCGCCTAGATTCAATGGAGTCCGAGCAGTTGCTTTTGAGTATGCCAAGCCC
The DNA here is from genome assembly GCA_035533075.1 of Pirellulales bacterium. Lineage (NCBI taxonomy): Bacteria > Pseudomonadati > Planctomycetota > Planctomycetia > Pirellulales > Pirellulales bacterium. The sequence goes on from DATLUO010000025.1 coordinate 6,169, forward strand.
ATCCTCCGTGACGTAGTGCCGCTTGGCCCGGTGACGGTTACATTCTCGCCCGCGGCGGGCTTACTCCAGCCGGTCGAGCGTCTTTTCCAACAGCCGCGGCAGCGACCCCAACGCCCGCAGGTCGGCGGCGATCCGCGGGTGCCCGAAAATGCGGACCCGTTTTACATAGTCGTCGAACTGCTGCTCGGCCAGCGCCCGAACCACGGGCGAAACCTCGCCCAACGGCCGATAGCGGCCCTCTTTGACGAAGTAGACGTCGATGTCGAACTCGACTTCGCGCGTCACCGGCGGGGCGTCGAACAAAACCTCGTGCGGCGCGACGATGCGGCCCAACGCCGTGCTCGCGGTTTCCGCGAACGCCTCGGCGCATTCCGCCAGCCAGGGATACGGCCGCCTCGCCAGCCGCTCATATAGATCGCGTTGCTCGAAGAAGCTATATTGGGCCACTCGCTTATAGAGCCGCCGTTGCGGGCCAAAAAGTCCGTCCAACAGGTCGCTCGCCGGACCCTCGCCGGCCGCGGCGATCAGCTCGTCAATCACCCGCGCTTCGGTCTGGCGAAACGCCCAGTCGAGATCGAGCGACTCGTGCAGCAGATAAAACGCCCGTTGCAGCATGGCGGTGGCCGAGCGCACGCCGTGGTGCCAATAGACCTCGCTGAACATCACATAGCGGGCAAAGACGAGCATTTCGGCCGCCGTCTTCCCCTTTTCGCTGACGGCCAACGCATCGCCCGCCTCGTTCAGACAAAGACTGCCGATCAGCCGACCCTGGTCGAAGTTTCGGCCGTAGGGGACGCCCGCGTGCAGGCTGTCGCGCATCAGGTAATCCATCTTGTCGACGTCGATCGGCCCCGACAGCATGCTGGCCAAGATCTGGCTCTTCTTCCCTTGCGGCTCGTCGGAAAGCAGCGCCACCACGTCACGGGCGTCGATCTGCCAATCGCTCCGCAGGGCATCGGCAATTTCGCCGGTCAGCAAGAAGCGGCCGGCGAACAGCTCATGCCGCGGAACGCCGGGCAAGCGAATGTCTTCGATCGGGTGGCAGAAAGGCCAATGTCCCAAATCATGCAGTAGAGCGGCGACGATGAACAGTTCGGCGTCGGCCTCGTCGATGGCCTTCGCGAAGCGGTCGTCATGCGCCAACTGTTTGAGATACATCAGGGCCAGGCGATAGACGCCCAGGGCGTGCTCGAACCGCGTGTGAATGGCGGCCGGATATACGAGCGCCACCAGGCCGAGCTGGCTGATGCGTGCCAGCCGCCGGAACTCGCTGGCATCGATCAGCCGCCGCACGCGATCAGTGAGCGGCACATCGAGCTCCGGCGGGATGCGCACGAGTCCTCGTCGCGCGTCGAGCCCTGCGATTTCAGGTAGGTCGGCGATTGCCACCGGTTGATTCCTCGTAGGGCCGTGTAGGGTGGGACCAGCGAGCTTGCGAGCGCCGGCCCACCGTGTTCAAGGCGTTAGGCGTTGGGCATCACTTGAACATCGTGCCTAAAGCCTAACGCCCATGGCCTAATGCCTCGATTGCTTGGCATGCCGCATTGTAATCGCGGAAGCGGTTCACCAGAATGCGCCCATGAGCAAGAGCAAGTCCGCCAGCGAGAAGCGTGCCGATCTGAACGCCCTGCGCGACCGGCTGAAAACGCCGGAATCCGCCCAGGCTTTGCGTAAGGGCCTGGCGGACCGGTCGAACCGTGTTGTCGGCAAGGCCGCTGAGATCGTCGCGGAAACCGACGACAAAGGTTTTGAAGACGATCTCAAAGCGGCCTACGCGCGGCTGCTGAGCGATCCCGTGAAGAGCGATCCGGGCTGCTTGGGGAAAACGGCCATCGTCGAAGCGCTCGTCAAACTCGAGTGCCGCGATCTCGATTTTTATCGCGCCGCGGTCCAATATCGGCAATACGAAGGAGTATGGGGGGGCGATGAAGACACCGCGGCGCAACTTCGCGCCGCGGCCGCCATCGGCCTCGTCCTATGCTCCAGCCTGCTGGAGGCGCTGAATCGCTTCGCCGAGATGCTGACCGATCGGAGCAAAATAGCGCGTGCCGGCGCTGCCCGTGCGATCGCGGCGCTCGCGCATCCTGAAGGAGTGCCGCTGTTGCGGCTCAAGCTGTTGTTGGGCGACAAAGAGCCGGAAGTCGTGGGAGAGTGCTGCGCGGCGATGTTGCAGTTGGCGCCCGACGACGGACTGCCTTTGGTCGTCCAGCAACTGGCATCGCCGAATCCCGACGTGGCCCTTCAGGTCGCTCTTGCGCTGGGGGAATCCCGGCATCGCCAGGCGTTGGAACCGCTGAGATCGGCGTGGCGAAGTCAGCCCGATGCCGATACCCGCGCCGCCCTGCTGATCCCCATCGCGCTGTTGCGGACCGCGGAAGCGAACGAGTTTCTGCTATCGCTCTTGCGCGGCCGCGACGCGAGGGCCGCGGCCGACGCGCTTCGGGCACTCAAGATTCACGGCAAGTCGGGCGACCTGCGGCGGCAGATTGAGGAAGTGGTCCGGAAGACGGGCAACTCGCAATTGGTGACAGCCTTTGAGCGGGAATTTGGTCCGGCCGAGCGGTAAATGTTATGATAAACTCATAAGATGAGCGCGCGGGAATTCTTGCAGGTCGATCCTGCCTCATTGCACCTGCCAGGCTCGCGTCGCGATGGCGCCGACCCGGTGAAACTGCAGCGGCAATTCGCGAAATATGGCAACACGATTGATGGAATGCCTCCGCTGGAGGTGAAGCGGGGAAGTGATGGAGATCTCGTCATTTATGATGGAGTGACGCGAGCAACTCGAGTTGCGACGTATCTTCCGGGTACGCTGATTCCTGTCGAGGTGACGGGGAATCTGAGGGGACCGGTCGGCGCATTGTCAACAGTGGGAGACAAAATATGAATGGTTGCGTATCACTGCGCCGGGAACTTCTTGCCGCGGTGGAGGAAATCAGTCTTATCCGACCAGATTGGCGACTGGGGCAACTGGTCGCCAACCTTGCTACGACCGCCGGTCGGTTAGACGCCGGGGCGGTGTGGGAGCTCGACGACACGGAAGCCCTGGCCGCAGCAAAGGTCTTGATTGAGCAGCATCGTAGCGCCGCCGCCGCTGAAATCGCCGAGCCTGCGGCTATGCGTGGCGGTCGCGGAACCTAAGAGCGCCAGAATTGTCAATCCGAGCTTGGTTGTTGCTCGGGTTTGAGCAGCCAGTGCGCCGAACCACAGCCAAGCCCGATGAGCGGCGTTGCCAACAGCACCGCGGCGGTTTGCAGCCGCATTTGCCCTGCGGCCATCCCGAAGCTCAGTTTCAAATCTGGCCCGACGTTCGCCAGCATTTGTACGTTGCCCGCAGCAATCTGCAGGGAAACTATCGCCGGAATCGAACAGCCTAAAAAGAACGCCCGAAACTGGCGCGTGCCGCATACAAGGCCAACCACGGTCAACGCCGGTATTGCCAATTGAGCGAGGATCATGAACGTGCCAGTCACCCAACTCGGATCTGGGACGATCGTCGCAAGGGCGAAGCCGGCCGCAGTCACCACACCGAGCATCATTCGTAGGGAGAATTGAGGCCTCGTCATAGATATATTGTTTACCGTAACGCCTTTATGCCGCGCATGCGGAATGGCTGCAACAGATGTCGACCAGCGGCGACAGAAGCTCGAATGTGCGATCTGTGGCGCCGAGTTGACTTAAAACGAGCCGCCGCGCGCGTTGACCGAGAGCCTCGGCGAAGGAGCGGTCGGTAAGGCAGCGACGCACAAATTCCGTCAGCTCGCCGGCGTCGGCGACGACGGCGGCGGCACGTCCGGATAGCATCTGCTCGACAATGTCGCGGAAGTTGCGGGTGTTGGGGCCGAAGCAGACGGCGGCGCCGTAGGCGGCCGGCTCGATCATGTTTTGCCCGCCACGATTGCCCAGGCTGCCGCCGACAAATGCGATGTCGGCCGTTCCCCACCAGGCCCCCAACTCGCCAATGGTGTCGACCAGCAGGACCCGCGCGGCCGGACGCGCACCTTCCTCATCCAGGCGACTGCGACGCTGCCAATCGAAGCCCGATCGATCCAGCAAGGCGGCCACCGCGTCGAACCGCTCGGGGTGACGGGGCACGACTAACAGCCGCAACGCAGGGTGCTCGCCGGCGAGCGCATCATAGGCCGACAAGGCCGCTTGTTCTTCGCCTTCCTGCGTGCTGCCGGCCAGAAAAACAACGTCGCCGTCAACGATGCCTGCCAGACGGCGCAGCCGCACCGTGGCCGCGTTCTGGCGATCGGTCTGCGCGCCGTCGAATTTCATCGAACCGGTGACGCAGACGGTGCCCGGCGCGGCGCCCAGCATCAAGAACCGTTCGGCATATTCATCGTTCTGCACGGCAAGCAGTTCGAGTCGCGAAAGCGTCCGGGCGATCAGCCGGCGCATGCGACGGTAGCCGTTGAAGCTCCGCTCGCTCAGCCGGCCGTTGACCACGGCCACGCGTGCATTACTGCGGCGTGCCGCGGCGATCAAGTTGGGCCACAGCTCCAGCTCCGCCAACACCAGGCACGTCGGACGGATGCGGCGCATCGCCGCCGCCACCGCCCAGGTGAAATCGAGCGGACAATAAAAGACCGTCAGACTCGGATACTTTTTCTGCGCCGTGGCGAATCCGGTGGCGGTGGTGGTCGACATCACGCACCGCCAGCCCGGCTGCCGCCGCGTGATCTCCACCAGCAGCGGGACGAGTAGATTCACCTCGCCCACGCTCACGGCATGAAACCAGACGCAAGGTCCGTCGCCGCTGCGCCGTGGCACAAGGCCAAACAGTTTTTCCAGCCAGCCGCGGCGATACTTGCCGTGTGCGATCACCCGATAGAGCAGCTTGGGCGAAGCCAGGGCGATCAGCGCGAGGTAGAGGAAATTAAAAAGGTAACGCACTGTCGGGCATCCTTTCCCGCTGGCAGTTCTTGTCCCCAATTTCAGATTGCGTCCGCCAATCCAAAATCCAGAATCGAAAATCCAAAATTGCGCAATGGTGGGCCGGCGCTCGCAAGCTCGCTGGTCCCACCCTACACCAGCCCGCCCATCCGCATGTGGCAGTTCTTATACTTCTTGCCGCTGCCGCAGGGACACGGATCGTTGCGGCCGACCTGCGGGGCGCGGTTGCGGATCGGCTCCGATTTTTGCGGCGTGTCGGAGCCGCTGATGGCCTGCGACTGGTCGTCGCCGATCATGCTGCTGCCCGGCGGCGGCGAGTCGTGCGTCGCCTGGCTGGCCACCCACGTCGAACCGACAAATCCTTCATCGAGTTGCTCCACGCGGAAAATGAGATCGGTGACGCGCTCGCCGACTGAGGCCCACATCTGCTCGAAAATCCGCATCCCTTCGCGCTTGTACTCGACCTTGGGATCGACCTGGGCATAGCCGCGCAGGCCGACGCTGGAGCGAAGGTGGTCCATTGCCAGCAGGTGGTCTTTCCAGGCGGTGTCGAGAATCTGCAGGAGCAAGGCCCGCTCCATGCGGCGGATTTCCGGCCGAAAATGGTCCTCGACGGCGGAGGAAAGCTTTTGCTCCACAGCCGCACGGTCGAGATCGGCCAGCTCGTCCGGGCTGATGTGGCAGGCGTAGGTTTGCTCCAGCCACTGCGTGAGCGAACTGATGGCGCCGTTACCGCCGGTTGCCTGGACCAACGTCCGGCCCGGATGATGGTCTTCGGCAAACACCTTCGTGACCTGCTCTTGAACCGCGACCAGCGCTTCGTCGGCCTGCCGCTGATATTCGCGGCTGTGGTCGAGCAGCAGCGCACGGATTTCGTCGCGCTGCTTGTTGCGGAGGTCTTCCAAGTCGAGATCGACGTGGAACCGCTGGCGCGCCCAGGCGACCAGCCGCTCGCGGTCGTAACGCTTTTGCCCGGTGGCGTCGCGGGTGGTGAAATGATACAGCCCGGCCAGCACGGGGTATTCGGTCTCTTTTTCGGCGTAAGTCTGCTCGGCCTTGCGACGCACGAGCTGCTTGAACGGCTCGACTTCCAGGCCGCGGACCTCTTCCGGGTCGAGCTGAAAGCCGAACTTGTAATGCACCCAGCCGCAGGCGGTGCGCAGGCCAAAGTCGGGGTCGAGAAACCGCTTCCCCTCCGCGAGGTCGATTTTTTGCAGAGCCTCACGGGCCTTGGCGATGAGCACTTCGCCGATTTCTTCGCGTGGAATCTTCTTCAGGTCGCGGTCGCGCAGGTTCAGCTTCCAGCGCGTGTTGACCAGCTTGGCCAGCGCCTCCCAGCTCCATTCGTCCTGTTCGGCGTCTTCGGGCAGGTTCTCGTCGATCGCCTCCAGCACTTGCCCTTCGGCCTTCCGCTCGGCTTCGTCCGTGGCCTGCCGCTCCGCCGTGTCATAGTCGAGACCGCGGAAGTCGTTCGGTTCCAGCTCGATGCCCAACTCGCCGCCGGCCCATTTGGCGAAGGTGGTAGCGCCATAGTCCTTCGACAAAAAGTCGTCGAGGAAGCGATCGACCTGCTGATCGATCATCTCCTGCACCTTCAGCTTGCAGTTCACACCATCCAAAATCTGTTGGCGGAAACCGTAGACCCGCTTGCGCTGCTCGTCCATCACTTCGTCGTATTCGAGCAGGCTTTTGCGGGTTTCGAAGTTGCGCTCTTCCACCTTCTTCTGGGCGCCTTCGATGCGGCGCGTGACCATCTTGCTTTCGATGGCCTCGCCTTCCTGCATGCCCAGCCGCGTGAGGATGTTCTTCACCCATTCGCCGGCGAAGATCCGCATCAGGTCGTCTTCGAGCGAAAGATAAAAGCGGCTGGAACCTGGGTCGCCCTGGCGGCCGCAGCGTCCGCGCAACTGCAGGTCGATGCGGCGGGCTTCGTGCCGCTCGGTGCCGACTACGTGCAGGCCGCCCAGCGTCTTCACCGTGTCGCCTTCGGCCTTCATCTGCTCGCGCTGCTCGATCTCGGCGATGAGCTGCGTCCATTCGCTTTGCGGCACGTCGAGCCGGCTTTCGTACGTGTTCTGCAGGATGGCCCAGGCCATCGTCTCCGGATTGCCGCCCAGGATGATGTCGGTGCCGCGGCCGGCCATGTTGGTGGCGATGGTCACGGCGCCTTTGCGGCCCGCCTGGGCGATGATCTCCGCCTCGCGCTGATGGTGCTTGGCGTTGAGCACCTCGTGCTTGATGCCGCGGCGCGAAAGCATGCCGCTCAGCCGCTCGCTCTTTTCGATGGAGATCGTGCCCACCAACACCGGGCGGCCGCGGCGCTCCAAAGCTTTGATCTTGCTCCGCTCGATCCAGCGGCGTTCCTTCTCGTCGTGGGGCTGAAACTCGATGCGTTTGTCTTCCTCTTTGGTGACGGTGCCCGACAGGATGGCGCCGTCGGCAAGCTGCACGGCGTCCCATTTGTTCAGCCGCTCGATCTCGGAGACGATCGCCTCGAACTTCTCGCGTTCGCTGCGATAGATCACGTCCGGGTAGTTGTCTCGCGACATCGGCCGATTGGTGGGGATGGCCACCACGTCGAGCTTGTAGATTTTCCAGAACTCCGTGGCCTCGGTCATGGCCGTGCCGGTCATGCCGCTGATTTTGTCGTAGAGCTTGAAGAAGTTTTGCAGCGTGATCGTGGCGTAGGTCTGCGTCTCTTCCTTGACGCGGACGCCTTCTTTGGCCTCGACGGCCTGGTGCAGCCCGTCGCTCCAGTTTCGGCCCGGCATCAGACGGCCCGTGAACTCGTCGACGATCACCACTTCGTCGCCGTCAACCACGTAGTTCACGTCGCGCTTGTAGAGCCAGTGGGCCTTCAAGGCGTTGTCGATCAGGTGCGGCCACTCCATGTGTCCGGCCGTATAAAAGCTTTCGACGCCCGCCAGTTTCTCGGCCTCGCGCACGCCTTCGTCGGTGAGATGGACGGAGTGCTCCTTCTCTTTCACCTCAAAATGCACGTCTTTCTTAAGTTGCCGGGCGATCTTGTCGGCCTTCGGATAACGGGTGACGTCGTCGTGGGCCGGGCCGGAAATAATCAGCGGGGTGCGGGCCTCGTCGATGAGGATGTTGTCGACCTCGTCGATAATGGCATAGTGCAGCTTACGTTGGGCCTGCTGCTGGTCATCGGGCCAGCGGTCGTCGCCTTTGGCGGCCGGCTTCATGTTGTCGCGCAGGTAGTCGAAGCCGAACTCGTTGTTCGTGCCGTAGGTGATATCGCAGTCATACGCCCGTTGCTTTTCACCGGGTTCGATGCCGGAATAGACCGCGCCCACGGTCAGCCCCAGGCCCATGTAGATCGGCCCCATCCATTCCATGTCGCGGCGGGCCAGGTAGTTGTTGACCGTGACCACGTGAACGCCTTTGCCGCCCAAGGCATTGAGATAGGCGGGCAACGTGGCCACCAGCGTTTTGCCTTCGCCGGTGACCATTTCGGCGATGGCGCCGGAATGCAGTACCATGCCGCCCAAGAGCTGCACGTCGTAATGCCGCAGCCCGATCCAGCGGCGGCTCGCTTCGCGGCAGACGGCGAAGGATTCGACCAGCAGGTCGTCGAGCGTCTCGCCGGCGGCCAGCCGCTTGCGGAATTCGACGGTCTGGTGGCGCAACTCCTCATCGCTCATGGCCTTGTACTTCGGCTCCAGAGCGTTGATGGCGTCGACTTTAGCCTGCAACCGCTTGATATATCGGGCGTTCGACGAGCCGAACACCGACGTAATGGCGCGTTCGATGCTGGTCGCGAGACCACCAAAGATCGCGCCCAAAAGGTCCCAAACACGTTCTAATACTTCCATGGTCCGCTTTGCGTGCCCCGGTGAGAAATCGCCGCTCCTGCGACCGGCAACCGACGACGGTTCTGTAGGCGCAAGGTTATCCGGCGAAGTAGTTTACAGCTTTTGACGTATGCGGTCAAGGTGGTGATGAGCGAAGAAAGATGAGGGATGAGGGATTGAGAGATGAGAGATAACGGGGCGGTGGTTTGAATTCGGTCATGACCCACATCCCTCGTCCTTCATCGCTCATCCCTTCACCGACTTGCCAGACGAAGTTCATTTTGCCAATCTCTAGTCACGTTCCACCGGCAAACAGACATCGTGCAGCACCCTCACCACAGCAGCGATATTCGCGGTCAGTTGATCTTTCTTGGCACCGGCACCTCGGTCGGCGTGCCGATGGTGGGCTGCGCGTGCGCGACCTGCATCAGCAATGATCCTCGCAACAGCCGCCTACGGTGCGGGCTGGCGGTGGGGTTGCCCGACGGGAACTTGCTGGTCGATACGCCCACCGACCTCCGCACCCAATTGCTCCGCGAGCGGTTGGGGACGGTCCACGCGGTGCTTTACACGCACGAGCATGCCGATCATTTATTCGGCCTCGACGACCTAAGATTGTTTCCATTCTACCTGGGGCACAAGCTGCCGCTCTATTGCGAAGCGCGGGTCGAAGCCCGCATCCGCCGCTCGTTCGACTACGCGTTCGAGAGCGACGCCGAGGCGTTGCATCCCGGTGCCATACCTCATCTTACGATCACGCAGATTACCACCGCACCGTTTGATCTGCTGGGCGCGAGGGTGACGCCGATTCGCCTCCGGCACGGCCGACTGGGAGTGCTCGGTTTTCGATTTGGCGACATCGCCTACTGCACGGACACCAACGGCATTCCCGACGAAAGCTGGCCGCTCTTGGAAGGACTCGATGTGCTCGTTCTCGATGCTTTGCGGCCGCGACCGCACGCCACGCACTTCAGCCTCGACGAAGCCGTCGAAGTCGCACGGCGTGTGGGCGCCCGGCGGACGTTGTTTACGCATATCTCGCACGAGTTGGAGCACGCGGCGACGAGTGCGTTATTGCCGCAGGGCATGGATCTGGCCTACGACGGTCTAAGGATTCCGCTGGGATGATAGTGAACAAAGACGAACTGTTGGCCAAGCTCAGGCCGTTCGGTCAAGAGCACCTGCTGGCCTTCTGGGAGATGCTTGACGCCGCGCAGCGCGAAAAGCTGAACGGCCAGATTGCGGCGATCGATTTTCAGCGCCTCCAAGAGAATCTCCGCACGACAAAACCCGGCGAAGACTGGTCGGCGTTGGCCCGTCGCGCCGTCGGACCGCCGGCCATCCGGTTGGGACGCAGCGACAACCGGTTTTCGACGGTCGAAGCGCGCGAGGTCGGTGAAGCCTCCCTGCTCGCCGGCCGTGTCGGAGTGATATTGGTTGCGGGCGGGCAGGGAACGCGCCTGGGCTTCGACCATCCCAAGGGAATGTTTCCCATCGGGCCGGTCTCGGGCGCGACGCTCTTTCAGATTCTGCTGGAGAAGGTGCTGGCGTCGAGTCGCCGTTATGGCGCGACGATTCCGCTTTACTTGATGACCAGCCCGGCCACGCACGATGAAACCATCGCGTACCTCAATGACCACCATCGCTTTGGCATACCCGCACACGATCTGACCGTTTTCTGCCAGGGAACGATGCCGGCGGTCGACGCCGAGTCGGGCAAGGTGTTGCTGGCCGCACCGGACAGCCTGGCGCTCAGCCCCGACGGGCACGGCGGAATGCCGGCGGCGTTGCGGGCATCCGGCGCGCTGGCCGACATCCACCGCCGGGCCATCGAGCACCTGTTTTACATGCAGGTCGATAATCCGCAAGTCGTCGCTTGCGATCCGGAGTTCGTCGGCTATCACCTGTTGAGCGAGTCGGAACTTTCGACCAAAGTCGTGGCCAAGACGACGCCGCGCGACCGGATGGGCAATGTTGTCTCGGTGGACGGCCGGGTGCGGATCATCGAATACAGCGACTTGCCCGACGACGTGGCCGAGCAGCGTTTGCCCGACGGCTCGCTGAAGCTCTGGGCGGGCAGCACGGCGATGCATGTCTTTGCGGTCGATTTGCTCGATCGCGCCAGCCGATCGTCGGGCGTACTGCCGTATCATCTGGCCCGCAAGCGAGTGCCTTACATCGACGATCGCGGCGGGTTGGCGGACCCCGTCGAGGCGAACGCGATCAAGTTCGAGCAGTTCATTTTTGACCTGCTGCCGGCCGCGCGAAACCCGATCGTCGTCGAGGTCGATGAAGCGACGGAATTTGCCCCCGTCAAAAATGCCCCCGGCGCCGAGCGCGATTCGCCCGAACGGGTGCAGGCCCAAATGATCGCCCTTCACCGCCGCTGGCTGCAGCAAGCCGGCGCCAGCGTCGCGCCCGGCATCGCCGTTGAGATCAGCCCACTTTTTGCTCTCGACGCCGAGGAGACCGCTAGGAGAATCACGCGCGATATGGCGATAACGTCGGACCGATCCCTCCGCTAGAATGCGCATCTGCTGAGATCGAAGACCCAAGACCGAAGGCCCAAGACCGATGCTTCACGCCATCATCATGGCCGGTGGATCCGGCACACGCTTCTGGCCCGAAAGCCGCGACCTGCGGCCCAAACAGCTTCTGCGCGTCGTCGGCGATCGCTCGATGATTCAGGCCACCGTCGATCGGCTTGACGGGCTCGTGCCGCCCGAACGAATGTTGATCGCCACCAACGCCAAGCTGGCCGGCGTGGTCGCCGAGCAGTTGCCGGAATTGCCGGACGAAGCCATTCTGGGCGAGCCGTGCAAGCGCGACACGGCGCCGTGCATCGGCCTGGCGGCATTGATCGTCAGCCGCCACGACGCGGAAGCGACCATGGCCGTCATGCCCTCCGATCACGTCATCGGCCCCGACGCCGCATTCCGGCAAGCGATCGAGTTTGCAGCGGCGCTGGTCGAAGAACGTCCCGGCCGCATCGTGACCTTCGGCATCCGACCGACCTATCCGGCCGAAACCTTCGGCTATATCGAGCGCGGCGATCGTCTGGAAACGGCCGCCGCCGTCAAGTTCAAGTCGCTGGCGCCCGCTTTTCGAGTGCGGCAGTTCCGCGAGAAGCCCAAGGCCGATGTGGCGAGAGCCTACGTCGATTCGGGCAACTTCTACTGGAACTCGGGCATCTTCGTCTGGCGGGCAGCCACCATCCTGAACTCCCTGCGGCAGCACCAACCCCCAATGTTCGACCATTTGCAGCGGATTTCCGAGGCCTTCGGCCGGCCCGATTATCAGGCGGTGCTCGACCGTGAGTTCGCGGCCATCCGTGGCGTCTCGATCGACTACGCCGTGATGGAACACGCCCAAGACGTGGCGGTGATCGAGGCGCCGTACGGCTGGGATGATGTGGGAAGCTGGCAGGCTCTGGCCCGACTGCACGGCAGCGACGAAAACGGCAACACAGTCCTCGGCAAGCACCTCGGCGTCAACACGTCGGGCACGATCGTCCGCGGCCCCGCCGACCACCTGATCGTCACGTTGGGCCTGAAAGACTGCGTCGTGGTCCACACGCCCGACGCCACGCTGGTGGCCAACAAGCACGACGAAGAATCGATCCGCCAGGTCGTGAAGCTTTTGCAGGAAAAAGGTTGGAAGGAATATCTTTGAAAATCGGAAAGAAGGGCTGGCGCTCATGCATGCACTCGGCACTGGTCGCCAACTTTTTGTCGTTACTTCCCCTCTATCTGAGACCACCGCCGTAGGGCACTCGGCCCTTTGCTTCCACCGCGGCGTTCCAACGAGCACATATTGCGGCGAGCCGTTCCTCAGAATCATCTTCAAATGCCTCGACTAATTCGCGTTCTTCTTCGTTCAACGAGAGAACCTCGAAGATGCAGTTGCAAGTGGTGATGAAGTCGCTACAGAAGGGGCAGAGTTCTCTATTGCAAAACGGCTCATGAAATTGACCCGCCGATGTGCCGCAACTCGGACAGAGAGATCGCATAAAGTGGCCGTTCACCGCGTGTGCCCAGCAAGATCGCTCAATTGGTTAGACCTGTTTTGGAAAAAACCATTGCCTACGCGATCCGATAGTCGGAGCTGCTTTAGGAATCAACGGTTGCCGACGCACCGAGTCCAAGTTCCTCCAGCGAAGTGGCCGTCATCAACGCACGCGCGAGTTCTTTTAGCCGATCGCTTGGCCAAGTCTGTAGCCGGTCCACGGCGGCTGGCGGCAATGGGCCGAAGCGGGCTTCGAGTTGGTCGCGCAATAGCTCTCGCTGCCCTTTCAGCACTCCACGCAGCTCGATGTGATCAAAAAAATCGAGTTCCATCGCTTGCACTCCTGGATCCGGATGATTGCGCACCATATCCTCAAACTTTTGCCGCTGCTCTTCGTCCGTCGGAAAATAGGCACTCAGGCATTCGCAGAGCAACGTCTTGCGATAAGCGTTTTCAGGGCAATGCACGAGTCGTTCGAGGGCCTCGCCCGCCAACGCTATTTTCCGCTCTTTGGGCACCCGCATCAAGGCCGCCAAGGCGACGCCCAGCCAATTATCCTGCCGGACGAACTGCTCCCCATCGAGGGCCGGCAGCCCGACATACGGATAATCGAAACGCACGAGCCGGTGTCCCCAGAAATGCTCCTCGTAGGCGTCCCAGCCAAGGCCCTCGAGGCCAACCCGCAAATAGAGTCCGATCGGCAGCACCGGCAAGTCGTACCTCCGGCGTAGCGGCTCGTAGTAGTGAAACATCCGGCGGCGCAATGGCGCGACCGTGTCGGCAGCTTCGATCTCGACGTGAACCAGAGCCAGCCAACTCTCCACCGACCGCCCGTCGGGGCCGGGCACGGCTTCGAGCGTCGGCAACTTGGCGAGGACATCCACGTAACGGCTCTCGCCTTCGAGCGCATCGCTGACAATCTCCTTGTCGAGCCATTCGGCGCGGCCAAAGTCGAATCGGGCGGCCCAAGTGGGGAAGAAGAGCCAAAAGAACTCGGCGAAGAATTCTTGCAGCAGCTTCTTGAAACGCGGATCGTGCATCTGACTTATTCCGCCTCCGACTCCCCCAAAAACTCCGCCAGCCGCTCCATCTCGAAGCGGCTGCCGACGTAAAGCGGGGTCCGCTGGTGCAAGTCGCCGGGCACCAGGTCCAAAATCCGCCGCCGGCCGTCGGTGGCCAGCCCGTCGCCCTGCTCGGCCAGAAAGGCGATCGGGTTCGCTTCGTAGAGCAGCCGCAGTTTGCCTTCGCCGTAGCGCTGCGTGGGCGGGTAGAGAAACACGCCGCCTTTGAGCAACGTGCGATGAAAGTCGGCCACCAGCGAGCCGATATACCGCGACGAGTAGACCGCCCCGGCGTCGCCCGATTGCAGCCAGTGCAAGTAGCGGCGGCAACCTTCGGGAAAGCTGGCCGCGTTCGCCTCGTTGACGGAATACTGGTTGCCGCGCGGCGGCATCTTCAGGTTGGGGTGGCTGAGCACGAAGGCCCCGATCGACAAGTCGAGCGTGAAGCCGTGGACGCCGAAGCCGGTCGAGTACACCAGCATGGTCGACGAGCCATAGAGCACATAGCCGGCGGCCACTTGCCGGTGCCCCGGCTGAAGCACGTCGGAGGCCGGGTCGGCGGTGTTGCTGACATTGCGGCGGAAGATCGAAAAAATCGTCCCCACGCTCACGTTCACGTCGATGTTGCTGGAGCCGTCGAGTGGGTCGAAGACCACGATGTATTCGCCATGCTGCGGGTTTTCGAGCACCACGACCGGCTCTTCGTTCTCTTCGGAAGCGAGCACGCCCACGTTGCCGCGATTGCCCAGGGCGTGCAGCAGGGCCTGGTTGGCGAACACGTCGAGCCGCTGCTGTTGCTCGCCGTGAACGTTGGTTTCGCCCGCCGCCCCCAGCATTTCGCTCAGCCCGGCCCGACGCACTTGGGCGGCCACAATCTTGGCGGCCAGCGTGATGCCGCACAGCAGCCAGGAGAAATCGCCGCTGGCCCGCGGGTGACGCAAACGCTGTTGGTCGAGAATGAACTGGGCCGCGGTCATCGGACTGCTGGCGATCATCGGAGCACCTCACAGAGAAGGGAATCCGGACGTGAAGGGGACCAGACGGCATTATGCAGGTGACTTCGCCGCCTTGGAAGGGCACGCCGCGGCGCCGTCCGCAGGCCCGGTGGTCGAGGAAGCTCCGGCTGCGGGTCGACACGGGTTTGCAGAAGAAAAGAGGCCATCTCGTCAGATGGCCTCGAGCATCGGCCGCCAGCGGGTTGCGTGCCGGCACATCGGCCGCAGAGTGCAGGTTGTGCCGTCCGGCATCGACCACCGCGGGTTGCGGTTACGAAGTTAAACAGAAACGGCTGAAAGCTCCAATAGCAGTTTTTCATTTTAACTCGACATCGCAAGCGCCGCTTTGTAGGCTGGGCTGGCTTGATAGCGTTCCCGCCTGCGTGATACGCACCCAGTTTTGGCACAGTGTACTTTGCAACAACTAGCCCTGTTCGCGGCCGTCAGTGGCTGTTTGTTCTTCCCGGTTACTGGTGGGTGAGCTGGCTGCACCGCCGAGACGGCTTCGGTTGGACGTTGCGGCTTACCCTGGGGTTCGTGTGGTCGTTCGCCCTGTTCAGCCTGCTGGGCGGGCCGTTTCTGTGGTTCGGCGGCAGTTTTGCCGCGTTTTCCTGGATGCTGGGTGGGTTGTGGGCCTTGTTTGTCCCGCTGAGCTGCTGCTTGTGGTGGCGCACGCGGCACCTCCTTCCGCCGCCGAGGGCACTTTTTGATTCGCATCTGGCAGGGCAAGGCCGTGATGCTGCACCTCGCGTTTCCGCTGATGGCCACGTTGCTGATCCAATTATCGCGGCAGGTCAGCGTGCGCCTCTGGCTGTCGCTCGTGGCGGCCGTGTGCTGCGCTCTTGGCTTCAGCTCGTCGTCGATCTTTCTCGGCTTGGCCCTGATCTCTTGTCTGTCACTTGCCTTGGTCGCCACGATGGAGAGCGGACGAATCACGTTTTTGGCGTTGGCCACGGCAGCATGCCTGCCGCTTGTCGGGGAGGGTGCGGCAATTCTCGCCGACACGCATCTCGGCGTGGCCATCGCCGGCACGGCAATGCCCCCGGGGCGAGCAGACGACAGCTTGGCAATTCTGGGTCCGCTATTTGTTGTTCGACTGTCTCCGCGGCGGCTGCGCCGACGTGCTGTGGATCGTTTCGCTGCCGCTCGCGGCCCTGTTGCTCGGCGAGCCGAGACGTCTCGCCTTTCCGATCTATCATCCCCTCGTGCTGCTCTTCGGGCAAAACCTGATGAAGGTGCCGCCCGACCTGATCGCCATTGCCCGGCGGTTGGAGGCCGACCCCGACATCCCGAGCGGCACGTGATCTTGTGCGGCGAAGAGGTGACGTCGTTTTTGACCCCCTGGTCGCCGCGTTTTCGCTACGTCGTCACCCGCACGTTCTATCTGCCGTGTGGCGGCCTCAACCCGGAGCTGCGCGAAGGGAGCGAGAGGTTCTTCTTGAACATGGCGGCACACAACGGCAGATTTGCCGAGGCGGCTTATCGCGCACGGCTGGTTCTGGGCCATCAGCGGCCCATTCCGGCGGCGGTTTTGGCGGGGAGCGTGAAGTTCCGCCTTCCGCCAATTGCCGACCTGCACCGATTGGCCGACGTGCCCGAGCTTCTCGACCGCTACCATGTGGAATACATCATCACGTCGCCGCCGCTCTGGCTCGAAGACCCGGACCGCGATTCGTTGGCAGCCACGTTGCTCGCCCAGCGCGATGAACTCTTTCGCGAATTGGGATTTGAGGAAGTGCATGCCGGCCACGAGCATTCGCTATGGCGGCGTTCGGCGTCGGCAGCGACTGGCACGCGGCCCTCGCGAACGCTACCCTACAAGCTTCCCGCGCGCGGCGACGCCCGTCGCCGGTTCTCGCCAAGTTCTTCACCGTAGAGATCGTATCATGCACGCTTCCAGGCGCCGTGGACTGCTGGTTGCCGTCGCTTGCCTTTTTGGTTTGCCGCTCGCCGCCGCTTGCTTTTTTTCTTTGCCGCTCGCCGGCAAGCAAGCCAAGCAGCCCGGCGACGAAGCCAAAGAACCCGACGAGGGAAGCAGCGAGGCCGGGCATTCGTTGCACGGCGCCGTGTTCGACGAAGGGCCGCGGCAACGCGCCTACCTGATGGGCGGCACCGGTTCCGTCTCCCTGAAGATCACCACCAAGTCGCCCGAAGCGCAGCAGTTCTTCGATCAGGGCCTGGGCCAGCTCCACGGCTTTTGGTATTTCGAGGCGGAGCGTTCGTTCCGCCAGGCTGCCGCGATCGATCCGGACTGCGCGATGGCCTATTGGGGCATGGCCATGGCCAACCGCGAGAACGGCAAGCGGAGCCGCTGCTTCATCGCCGAGGCCGTCAAACGCAAGGCAGCCGCCACGCCCTACGAGGCGGCCTGGATCGACGCACTCGAGCATCACTTCGCTCCCGGCCCCGACGGCCAGCCGCAAGACGACCGGCAGCGCCGGCGTCAGCTTGTCCGCGCCCTGGAAGAAATCGTGCATGAACATCCGGAAGAGATCGAGGCCAAGGCTTTCTTGGCCCTATTGATTTGGGAGAACAGCGGCTACGGCATCCCCATCGCCAACTACGAAGCCGTGGCGGAGCTGCTGCGCGAAGTCCACGCCGTCAGTCCCATGCATCCGGCCCACCACTACGTGATTCATCTTTGGGACAACGATAATGCGGCGCGGGCGCTGCCGTCGGCGGCAGTTTGCGGGCCGTCGGCGCCGTCCATCGCCCACATGTGGCACATGCCGGCACACATGTATTCGAAGCTAGAGCGCTACGCCGACGCCGTCTGGTGTGCGGAGGCCGCGGCCCGCGTCGATCACGCCCACGCGCTCCACGACCGTGTGATGCCCGACCAGATCGACAACTACTCCCATAACGGCGAGTGGCTGGTCGAGAACCTGACCTTCATCGGCCGCGTGCGCGACGCCGTCGACGAGGCCGCCCACCTGGCCGAGCTGCCGCGCCACCCGAAATACAACAGCATGACGAGCGGTTCGGGCACCAGCAAGCTTGGCCGGCGCCGCCTGCTGGCGATCTTGCCGCAGTTCGAGTTGTGGGACGATTTGTTGCGGCTGGCGCAGACGGCGAGCTTGGAACCCTCGGACGTGGAAGGGTATTCTGTCCGCCGCCACGGCGCGTTGGGCGCCGCCCTGATCGCGAAGGGCAAGCTGACGGAGGCGAAGAGGCACATCGTCGCCCTGCAGGACCTGCGGAGCAAGGTGCAAGCCGAACAAGCCCAGGCCCGCGGCGAGGCGGCCGGCCGTTTCCAGGGCCGGCTGGCAGTGATCGCCGCCGCGCTCAACGAGCTGCAAGGACGCTGGGCACTGGCCTCGAACGACGTGCCGGCGGCGCTAGCGCACTTCGCGAAGGCCAAGGATTTGACCAAAGAGTTTCGCTCGCGCGTCGAGTTGCGGGCCGGCAACAAGGCGAAGGCCGAGCAGCTTGCCCGCGAGGCCGTCCAGGTAGGGAAAAACCACGTGCTGCCGCTGGCCAACTGCGTGGAAGTGCTCTATGCCTGCGGCAAGTCGGGCAAGGCGGCCGAGGAGTTCCGCAAGCTGCAAGCGATTTCGGCCTTTATCGACCGCGACGTTCCGATCTTTAAGCGGCTCGACGAGTTGGCGCCCAAACTTGGGTTGCCGAGCGAGTGGCGAATGCCCTATCAGCCCTCCGGAGATCTGGGCGAGCGGCCCGATCTGGCTTCGTTCGGCCCTGCCCGCTGGCGCCCGTCGCCTGCGCCGGAGTGGACGCTGCCCGACGATCGCGGCGAATCCGTTTCGCTGGCTCAATATCGAGGCCGGCCGCTCGTGCTGATTTTTTATCTGGGCTTCGGCTGTCTGCACTGCGTGGAACAATTGAACGCCTTCGCTCCGAGACAAGCGGAGTTCGCCCGATTGGACATCGACCTGGTGGCGATCGGCACCGACGAGGTCGATGTCTTGCGCGCCTCGCTGGAGGCCCGCGCGGCCGCCGGGCAGCCGCCCTTGCCGATCAAGCTCTTGTCGGACGCGGGGCTGAGCGTCTTCAAGAGCTATCGGGCCTACGACGATTTCGAGGACCTTCCGTTGCACGCCACGTTCCTGATCGACAAAAAGGGGCTCGTGCGCTGGCAGGACATCAGTGCAGAACCCTTCACGGACGCCACGTTTTTGCTCGACGAAGCGCAGCGGCTGTTGCGTTTGCCGTCTGCGACCGGCGAGCCGAGAAGCGCCGGCACGAATTTCTGAATAGCCGTGGGCAACGGCATCGGTAGCTGGGGCAAAGCTGGCCGCGCTCGATAGAAACACTCGTCCAACGCGCGGCCGGCCAGCGATGCCCCTTGCCCAGTCGCCCGATCTGGGCATGAAGCTCGCGATTTCAGGTTGTGTTGATCGGCTGCCAATTATTCGCATGAGCGGACTTACTGTTCCGCCCCTGGCGTTCGGATTGCGATTTCGCGAGGACAGATCGTTTCCTCGAATGACGGGGATTTTTCGCGGTAATCTAACAATCAACGCACAGTACCCTAATGTTTGACGGTTATTCTCGTGTCCAGTTCCGGTTCGGCGATTCATTCGCCTAGGGGAGAATGAGCGAACAGCACCAGAACCAATCGAATGATAGGCGAACGAAATTATGCGTTTCAGGTTTTCCCGCAGTTGTGCTCCCACGTTTTTTGAAAGGATGTTTGCATGAAATCGACCCTTCGTCGACCGCGTACGAGACGCGGTTTCACTCTCGTCGAGCTGTTGGTGGTGATGATCATCATCGGCTTGCTCATCGCCTTGTTGTTGCCCGCGGTGCAGTCCGCGCGCGAAACGGCCAGGCGCAGCCAATGCACCAACAACATGAAGCAGATCGCGCTGGCCTGCCTCACCTATGAATCGAACTACAAGGTGCTGCCGCCGCGCACGATTTACATTGGTACCAGTGGCCTGCCCAGCTCGCTTAACATCACGGGTGCAAAATTCACGGGCGTCGGCGCCCTGATCCTGCCGTACCTCGATCAGGCTAAGATGGCGAACCAGTGGAATTACAACTATCCGTGGTGTTACGGCACGGGCGTCCTCAATTCCGGCGTGAGCTCGAGCGCCAACGTGGTGAACCTGCAGATCGCCAACACACAAATGCCGATCTTCATGTGCCCCAGCGCGCCAAACCCGCGCATTCCCTTCCCCGACGCAATCGCCATTGCCAACCGCGGGCTCCCGAACTACGGCTTCTCGACCACAGCCACTACGGTTCAGTTCGGTTACTGCGATTATTCGATCCAGGAAGGTCTCAACTACGACGCCGCGATCGCCTACGCCGGTTATTCGTCATCTGGCTTGGCGGCACCCTTCAACGACACCACGCAATGGGGCGGCACGCTGCCGGGGCCCTTCTGGCACGCCGGCTCGACTACGTTTGGTACCCCGATCGCGATGATCACCGACGGCACGTCGGAGACCATCGGCTGGATCGAAGACGCCGGCCGGCCCGCGCTGTACTACGGCGGTAAACTGGCCGTCAAGAACCTCGGCGATCCCGGCGTGACCGGCGCCGTCGTCACCACCGACGGATGGGGTTGGGCCGACACGGAGATCGGCTCGTTCATTTGCGGCGCCGTCGGCGGAACGAGTTCGGCCATCACCACCGTGCTCGGACCCAATGCCGGCACATGCTTTGTCAACTGCGTCAACGACTCGGAGATCTACGCCTTCCATCCGGGCGGAGCGATGGTCGCCTACGTCGACGGCTCGGTCCACTATGAAAGCATCGACGTGGCGCCAAATACTCTCGGGGCGCTGTGTACGATGAACGCGGGAGAAATCATCACGAATCCCGACTGAGTAGTAGGCACGTTTGTTTTCTCCGTGCCTCTCGGTTCCGCGGCCGGGTGACGTCCCATGACGTTCGTCGCCCGGCTGCGTCCGCCCTAGCAAGAAGCACGTGCCTCCGCCGGGCGCGCCCGGCGGGGGCGATGATGGGCAGCCAGAAGCCTGTCTGCCCGTCATCGCCCTAACGCAGGGAATCCATCCCCATGAAAAGAAATCCGGTCCCCCACATTCTGGCGACGTTGGTCGGCCTGGCGCTGCTCGGCAGGGAGGCCGTTGTGCCTGCCGAAGTTCAACTGTTGGGCTCGGCGAGCTTCGCCGGCAACGCCAGCGATAGGTCGAACGACGATGCCACATTGGAAGGCGGCGTACCGGCAAATCGCTTTGGAGGGATTTCGGCGATTGAGTACAGCGGTGCCGACGACCGCTACCTGGTGCTTTCGGATCGCGGTCCGGCCGACGGCGCCACGTCGTATCGTTGCCGGTTTCACGTGCTGCGGCTTGCGGTCAGTCCCGATTCGGCCACGCCGGTGGTCGCCGATCTGGTGTCGACCGTCTTCTTACGTAACGAGCAGGGCCGAAACCTGACCGGCTCGGCGGCCGCCTTTGATGACAAGCAGCCGAATCGCGGCTTGCGGTTCGATCCCGAATCGATCCGGCGGGTGAAGGACCGGTTTTATATGTCCGATGAGTATGGTCCATTCATCGCCGAGTTTTCGACGGCAGGCGATCGCCAGCGGTTGCTGGGCGTGCCGACTCGATTTCAGGCTTTGCACCCGGCGGCAACCCCCGAGGAAGAGGCGAGGCTGAATTCCAGCGGTCGCCAGACCAATGCCGGTCTGGAAGGCATGGCGGTTACTCCCGACGGACGCAGCCTGCTGGCCATCATGCAGCGGCCGCTGATCCAAGACAGCGCGGCCGGTTCCAAGGGAGGCAAGCGTCAGGGACGCAACAATCGCGTGCTTGAAGTCAACCTGGCCGACGGCCGGACGCGCGAATACGTTTATGTTCTGGACGACGACGGCTACGGTGTAAGCGAGGTGTTGGCCGTCAACAATCATGAGTTCCTGGTGCTGGAGCGAGACGGCAAGGGCGGAAACGAGGCCGAGTGCAAGCGGATCTACAAGATCGACGTGACTGGGGCCGGCGACGTGAGCGGCGTCGAGACGTTGCCGGCGGGGCCACTTGCCGAAAAGATCAAGCCCGTCAAGAAGACGCTGCTCGTCGACCTGCTCGACCCGCGCTTTGGCATCCGGGGACCCCATTGCCCCGAAAAGATGGAAGGGCTGGCCTTTGGCCCCGACCTCGCTGATGGCCGCCGATTGTTGATTCTGGCCTGCGACAGCGACTTTGACGAAAAGCGTCCGACCGTGTTCTATGCGTTTGCGGTGGACCCCAACGACCTGCCGGGATTCGGCTGGTCGTATGGCCCGGAGAGCGCGTCCCACAACAAGTGACCATTGTGAAGTATCCGCACTCGAACCCCCAGAACGCTGAAACACGGGCCCGCAACAGCGAACAACGCGCTGCCAGCAGCGACGATCGCAAGGATTCACGGCCTCGCATCGGGCGTGCGCCAGCGGAAAGTCTTGCGACGCCGAGCGTGGACGGGAGGTTCGCCGACAGGTTCAAAGAGTATAAGTACGTTCCGCTGGAGTGTCCGAGCTGCGGCTTCGAGGGGAAGGTGAAGATCACCATGCTCGACCGCACGTTCCATTGCAAAGAGTGCAACCAACAGTTTCACGTGACGGTTCGGGGGACGGTGCCCGGCAAGCGGCCGCCCGACGAGCACGCAGTCGGTCCGGGCGCCCCGGTCGAGCTGAATAAGCCGAACATGGTCGAAGTATGGTTCGGCTATCTTCCGCGCGGCGCGCGTTGGGCGATGCTGCCGGTGGCCGTGGGAGCCTTCGTGCTTCTCGTCCTGCTGTTCCGCTGGACGCGAGACGCGCCGCTGCCGCGAGACCTGCCGAAGCGGGCCGAACTGGCGGGCCGGGCCCTTGCACTAGGTGATTTGCAAACGCTCGATCGCATGGCGATTTCGGACCAGCGTAAAACGCTGCAAGAATGGTATGAAGCGGTTCGAGCCAAAGAATTCGAGGGCTTGACCCCGGAGTCGGAGCTGGGGGTGACCGTCGGCGAGTTGAGCAAGCTGTTGCGCAGGGTGGAGAGAGTGCCCGGCAAGAAAAAGAAGGTGGCGGTGGCCGATTTCCGCACGCCCGTGGAAATCGCCCTGCCGCCGGACGGCGACGATATGCAGCTCGTCGCCCAGGTCGACATGGTCTGGGTCAAAGAGGACGGCGAGTGGCGGATTGACGGAGATTGGTTGCGCGACAGCGAGCAGCGAATCGTGTTCGGGCCGCCGCGGCCGTTCGTTCCAGCCGTTCCCACAGGGGACGCGGCGGAAGAGATGTTGACGCAGGATGACTTCGAGGACGTCAACACCGAGGACGGCGACGCGGGCGAGGCGGCGCCCAACCCCGCCGCGCCGCCGCCGAATCGTCCTAAAACCGCGCTGGAACGAAAACGAATGCGCGAAGCCCAGGCTATGAAGGAATTTGCCGAACTACAAAAAGCCCAGGCACAAAAGGCGGTGGAGCAAAAGAACGCCCCACCCCCGCCCCCGCCACGAAAAAGACGGGAGAACTAGGTGGCCATGAGACTGAAAAACATCCCTCACCACGCGCGGCGGAGCGGGGGCTTTACCGTCGTCGAGTTGCTGGTCGTGCTGAGTATCATCGGCTTGCTCGCGGCCCTGCTGCTGCCGGCGGTGCAGTCGGCGCGCGAGTCGGCGCGGCGCACTCAATGCTCGAACAATCTCAAGCAAATCGCTTTGGCGACGCTCGGCTATGAGAGCGCGCACCGTGTCCTGCCGCCGGGGACGATTTACACATCCGTCAGCCATCCGCAGGGCGACGCTTGCACGGCACCGACAACGCTCCTGCTCCCATATCTCGAGCAAAACAAAATTGCCAACCAATGGAACTTCAATTTCCCCTGGTGTTATGAGACGGCGGGCGCGGCGATCAATAGCGGAGTAAGTTCGCTGGCCAACGGCGTGGTCGTCAACGGCCTTATCGCCCAGCAGAAGTTGCCGGTGATGATCTGCCCCAGCGCGCCCAACCCGCGCATTCCGTTGCCCGACGCGGCGGCCTTCATCAACCGCAACCTGAACCAGGCCCCGTACAACGTCGATACCACCGGCGCGGGCTATCCCCTGCCGGTGTATGCCTACGGCGATTATTCGGGGTGCGCAGGTCTCGACGTCAATTTCGCGCTCAACTACTGCAATTACAACTCGGGCCTGACGGCTGCGTTCAGCACCGCCTATGCCGGGGCCATTCCGGGCGTCTTCTGGCACAATAGCAAGGTGATGGCAAACTTCTCGGTACCTGTCGCCATGATCCGCGACGGCACGTCAAACACTTTCGGCTGGCTGGAAGACGCCGGCCGCCCCGCGTTGTACTACGGCGACCGGCCGGCCACGAAGAACGATGCCGCCAACGCCGGCGGCTTGGACGGTGCGGTGACCGTCGCCGGTTGGGGCTGGGCGGATACCGAGATCGCCAACTTGATCTCCGGCGCGGCCGTGGCGAGCAGGCCCGCTTGCGCCGTCAACGGCACCAACGACGGCGAAATCTATTCGTTCCATCCGGCCGGAGCGAACTGCGTCTTCGTCGACGGCTCTGTCCACTTCATCACCGCCGAAATCAGCAATTTCCCCCTCGGCGCCTTGGCGACGATGAACGCCGGAGAGATTGCCGAGACACCGGATTGAAACGGGGCGAACCGATGCGGCGATCGAGCGAATCCGTGCTATGCGCCGCATTGGCGCTGGGGACCGCGGTTGTGTATGCGGGCAGCTTGGAAAACGAGTTCGTCAATTTCGACGACGACCGCTACGTCTACGAAAACCCGACGGTCCGCGGCGGCCTGTCTCGCGAGGCGGTGGCCTGGGCCTTTTCCACATTTCAGGAGGGAAACTGGCATCCCTTGACATGGCTGTCGCTGCAAGCCGACCGCTCGCTTTTCGGACTCACCCCGCGGGCTTACCATACCACCAACCTGGTTCTGCACACGGCGAATACGTTGCTGCTGTTCTGGATCATTCGCCTGATGGCCGGCGCAGTCGGACGCAGCGTCTGGATCGCCGCGTTTTTCGCCCTGCACCCCTTGCACGTCGAGTCGGTGGCCTGGGCCTCCGAGCGCAAGGACGTGCTTAGCACGTTCTTTTTGTTTCTTTGCCTGCTGTCTTGGGTGGCTTACGCGCGGCGGCCCGCCGTAGGAAAGTATTTGTTGTCGCTGGCTCTGTTCGCCCTCAGCCTGATGTCGAAAGCGATGGGCGTCACTTTGCCGCTGGTTTTGCTGTTGCTCGATTTTTGGCCACTGGACCGCTGGCCGCAGGCCGAGTTGGACCGGCGGCGCCAACTGAGAACAGGCGCCATATTGCTGATCGAGAAGCTCCCCTTCTGTTTGTTCAGCGGGGCGATCGCGGCGACGGCCGTGTTTACTCAATCCCACGGCAGTACCATGGACTACGGACACTCGATCCCGTTGTCCGCTCGGCTGCTGACGGTGCCCGTTAACTATGTGACGTACTTATGGCAAACATTCTGGCCGGTTGATCTGGCGGTTCTTTACCCGCACCCCGGCGCCGATTTGCCGCATTGGAAGCCGCTGGGCGCGGTGGTTGAGCTGGCCGCCGTCACGACGTTGGTGCTGCGGAAACGAAGCACTCGGCCTTACCTGCTATTCGGCTGGCTCTGGTTTTTGATCGCGCTGTTGCCGGTGATCGGGTTGGTACAGATCGGCGGTCAGGCCACCGCCGATCGCTACATGTATCTGCCGATGGTGGGGTTATTGATCGCGTTCTGCTGGGCCGCCTACGATCTGGCCGGCGAGTACCATTGGCATCCCGCAGTGTTGGCTGCGGCGCTGGCCGTCTGTCTGTTGAATTGCGCCAAGCTGACCACGTGTCAGATCGCCGTATGGCACGACGGCGTCACTCTTTGGGGCCATGCTTTGGCGATCACTCCGCCAAGCCTCTGGGCCTGCAATCAGTACGGCCAGGCGCTGGCGGTACAGGGCGAAGACGAAGAGGCTGAGCACTGGTTTCGCCAGGCCCTGGCGATCGATCCGACGGCTCTCGCGCCCAACGCCAACTTAGGCAGCAACCTGCTGCACCAAGGTCGGCCGGAGGAAGCCGCGCAGTACCTTTTGATCGCCCTTGAGACGCGGCCGGACGATGCGCTGTTGATCGAACGGCTTGGCCTCGTCGAAGAAATGCAAGGGCGCCTCGACGCGGCGCTCGGCTACTACGAGCGTGCGGCCCAACTCGTTGCCAAAGCGCCGCGGTTTCGCCAAGACATCGAGCGCGTGCGCGCGCAGTTGGCCAAGCACGGGCCGGCGAATCACGTACACGAATGAAGCCCACTCACCGCTTGTTTTGTCCATGCCCACCGGAGAATCCGTGCTAGCGAAAAACTACTTCTGGCTGAGCATCGTGTTGGCGGCAGGGACCGCCTGGGCGTACGCCGGAACCCTGGAGAACGGGTTCGTCGATTTGGACGACAATGTCTACGTCTACCAGAACCCAATGGTGCGTCGCGGCTTGTCCGGACCCGGCGTCGCCTGGGCGTTTCGCACTCTGGAATACGGCAACTGGCACCCGCTGACGTGGTTGTCACTCGAGGCGGACCGCCAGTTTTTCGGCCTCGGTCCGCGCGGGTTTCACCGCACGAATGTCGTTCTGCACGTGGCCAATACGGTGTTGCTGTTTTGGGCCGTGCGGTTGATGACCGGCGCCGCGCTGCGTAGCGCCTGGGTGGCGGCGTTTTTCGCGCTGCACCCC